>CAYHEL010000015.1:0-7403 GCA_964355415.1 uncultured Verrucomicrobiota bacterium
GATCCTAGTGCGGTATTGGCTTGTTCTGCGGCTGCGGGAGATCGATATCCGCGTGTCAACGATTCCCGTGGCGGAAGGCGAACGTGTGGTGCTGCGCCTCTTGAACCGTGAGTCCTCGGTCATGACCATGTCGGAACTGGGGATGCCCCCATCGATGCGCCAGTCGTTTGATGCCCTGGTTCATGAGGCCAATGGATTGATCATTGTGTGCGGGCCGACCGGTAGCGGCAAAACGACGACCCTCTATGCGGCCATCCAGAAACTCGATACCAAGGGTCGGAATGTGATCACCATCGAGGATCCCATTGAATACCAGTTGGCGGACATCGGGCAGATGCAGGTGAAGCCGAAGATCGGACTGACCTTTGCCCGAAGTCTCCGGCATATTCTTCGGCAGGATCCCGATGTGGTTCTGGTGGGCGAAACGCGTGACAATGAGACCGCCGAGATTGCGGTTCGCGCCTCGCTGACCGGCCATCTGGTGTTTACCACCCTGCATACGAACGATGCTGCCAGCGCCCTGATCCGAATGATGGACATGGCGGTCGAGCCCTATCTTCTGGCGGCGGCGCTACGCGGTGTGTTGGCCCAGCGTCTGGTGCGCCGTCTGTGTCCCGTTTGCCGTCGGCCTGTCCATGTGACGGCAAGGGAAGTGTCCCTGATGGGAATCGCCGGGAGGAGACTGGAGGGAAAGACGGTGTATGAACCCGTCGGGTGTCCTGCCTGCCTTGGCGGGTACAGGGGACGCGTGGGGATTTTTGAGTTGCTCGTGGTAAACGGGGAGACCGAGGACGTCATCCGTGGCGGCGCCTCGGCGGCGAGAGCGCTTCGGATTCTGCCAGGCGGGGAATCCCGGCGGACGATGCTGGACGACGGGGTTGAGAAGGTTCTGGCAGGCGATACGAGTCTGGCCGAGATCCTCTATGCACTGGGAATTTCGGGAGCGTAGTTCGCAGCCATTCCTATTCATGCGCACATTTTCATACAAAGGGTTTGACCGCTCCGGGGGCGTCAAGCGGGGGTTGATTGAGGCCCAGGATGTGAAGGAGGCCCGCGAAAAACTGACGGCACGGGGGATTCTTCCTCAACAGGTTGCGGCCTCGGACTCCACCCCGGGTTCACCCTTGTCGCTCCGTCAGGACGCTGCGTTCAAAGTGCCGAATCGAGTTGCCTTTTACCGGGAATTGGGGGTCCTGCTGGGGGCGGGTCTGCCCTTGGTAAACGCCCTGGAGATTCTGATGGAATCGCCCGAGTTGGGAGTCTCCGTGCGGCTTCTGGCCGGTGTCCGGGATCGGATTCGGGAAGGCGCCTCCCTGGCGGTGGCGTTGGGCGCGGCGATCCCGGGGATCAAAACGTATGAGCGGGCCATTCTTGAAGTGGGTGAAAAATCAGGCAATCTGGAGGGGATGCTGGAACGGTTGGCGGTGTTTCTTGAGGAGCAGGAAACCCTCCGCGAGAGGATCGTCTCGGCCTTGATCTATCCGGGCATCATTTTATCCTTCGCGGTGGTGGTGGCCGTGGGATTGCTTGGATTCGTCGTTCCGGCGGCGGCCTCGGTGATCACCGAGCAGTCCAAAATTCCGCTTCCCCTGTTGACTCGGGTGATGATGCTGGCCGGTCGGATTATGATGGTTGCCGTGCCCGTGTTTTTGCTCGCGATGATGGTCGCCCGAGTCTGGCTCAAACGGAGAATGGTGGAGAATCCGGCGTTGCGCGTGCGTTTGGATCAGTTGCTTTTCAGGATTCCGCTGGTGAGGCGCGGATACACGATTGTGGTGAATCTCCGGTGTGCGAGGACGCTGTCCCTTCTGCTGCAGGGCGGGGTGGGACTGGTGGAGGCCATGTCCCTATCGGGTCGGTCGAGCGGAAGTCCCTGGGTGGCGAGCCTGATGGAGCGCGAGGCCGAGACTGTAAAACATGGAGGAACCCTGGCCGACGCCATGCGCCGCATTCCCCCTCTGGCTGGATCCTTTCCGGCGTGGATTCAGGCCGGGGAGGCGAGCGGGGCATTGGAGAAACTGCTGGATACGGCTGGCAGTGCCTATCAGCACCAATGGAATCGTTATGTATCCCGCACGATGAGTTGGCTGGAACCCGCCTTGATCCTGTGCATCGGCCTGTTTGTCCTGCTGGTCACCCTCTCGGTTCTGCTTCCCATCATCTCCTTGAACAGGATGTTGGGTTGAGCGGCGGATATTTCAGTTCTTTACACGGTTTTCTGAATCAGGTATACGGTGTTTCCCTTTTTGAGGGGCGGTAGCTCAGTTGGTAGAGCACCACGTTCGCAACGTGGGGGTCACGAGTTCGAGCCTCGTTCGCTCCACCATCCATCTCTCTATCTCCGGTGGGTTGGCACCATGAATACTTTTTTGCAGGACGGACAACTGACCGTTTGTCCCCGCAGGGATTCGTCTCCCTCAATTGGCTCACGGCACCGAGGACAGGGAACTTTGATCTTGATCTTCTTTTTCATGACAATGACGGGGACGGCCAATGAAACAATGAAGGAGTTGGTCTGTCTAGGCGGGACGACGTTGGGCAATCTCGTGCTCGACCCGGTCCAGCCAGGGGTAAAAATCATCAAGATCAATTGGCTTGATGAAAAATCGCGTCCCGTATTTTGCCATTTTGGTCAGATCGGGTTCCGGAAAACCCGTTCCCGAAATGAGGGCGAAATGACGGCATTGGCATCCCCTCTTAATGGATGACTCCAACAACTCCACTCCGTTTAACGGTGACATTCTGTAATCAGAGATTATCAGGTCGGGGCATTTGCCTTTGAAAGGACAGGGACACTTCGGCTGCGGGTAGAGGGGTGACTTGACGGGATCGTCGAAGGTCTGGACAGCATACCCCCTGCGTTCAAGAATCTGCCTGATTAATGTCAGCACCGAAGGTTCATCGTCAATCAACACGGCTTTAAGAGATCGTTTCATCGTTCCTGCAATTCCATCACTCACTTTTGTTTGGCCGGATTGTAGCCGTGCGTTCTGGAAACTGTACATCAGGGAAACCCTGAAAATAGATCAGGGTTTTTCTGATGGAAGGGGGTGATCATTGTCCTTGTCGGGTCTCAATGGGGGCTTCTGCGACGAACTCCCAGGGCCTATGTCTGCCAGTGGACGAAGATTTTTTCGGCCAGGGCGCGATCCACTGTGAACTGACTTTGGCCGATTGTGAAAATGTAGGAGGGAAACAGGCGTGTCAATTGGATGTCAGATCCGGGAAGGATTCCCATCGCCATCAGTTTCTGGATTTCGCGGTTGTCCCTCGTGCTCAAGTACGCCACCACGCCCGATTGTCCGGCCCGGCCATCGCAGAGGGCGCCGACTTCCTGGACTTTGTCATTCGCCGCCTTCAGACAGCACTCGCCCCGGGGAATGGGGTGTCCGTCGGGGCAGAGCAGGGGATGTCCGAGCAGGGTGCAGATCTTGTCTTCCAGCCCGGGTCGCAGTATATGCTCAAAGGAGCAGGCGTCTGCCTCGGCTTCCTCGCCGGTGACTTGAATGACGTCCTTGAGCAGACACTCGGCCAGGCGGTGCCTGCGGACAATGCGTTTGCCGGCTTCCAGTCCGATCTCGGTGGCGAAAGGTTGACCCCCGGTCAGTCTGATGAGTCCGGTGTCGCAGGCGGTGCGCAGGGTCTCTTCGGTCACCGGCCGGACAGGACGCGCGTGATGTTCTTGTCGGAGATACAAATCTTCCACCAGTTCATCGATGTTGGGGTTATTCATGCTTATCCTCCCGAGCGGCTTTCTTAAACAGCGTTTTGAGGTGCTTGATCAGTCCCGGTTCCCTGGGTGATTCATACCCGCAGAAGGGGCAACGCACGTTGTGGCAGCCCCCTCCGGAAGGGCAGCCTTTGCAGGCATCAACCGCCCTGGTTTCATCAAATTCACGTTGGCAGAAAGAGCATTTCATAGTCCCACCCATAATAGAACTCGATGCGTCAGATATCCGACGGCAAAGGCCGTGACAAAAACGCCGCCTGAAATCCAAAGGGTGACCTTGGTGCCCCGTTCCTTCTGCATCACGAGGAACTGGGCTATGCAGGGCAGGAACAGGGTGAGTGTGATGGCGGCCACAGTCAACTGGTGGATACTCAGGGCTCCGGTTTTTTGAAGGTCATAGAGACCTGCCGCACCGTAGTCTCGACGAAAGAATCCGAAGAGGAAGGCCACCGCCGCCTCATTGGGAAGACCCAGGGCACGCATGAGCGGTTGGAGATTGTGAACCAGGATTTGAAAGAGATGGGTGATCTGCCCCACCCAGATCAGGAGACTGGCCAGGATGAACATGGGTAATATTTCCCGGAAATACCACACCATCCGGGTGTATGTCTTCACCAACACGTTTCCGAGGGTTGGAAGGCGCAGGGGCGGCAGTTCCATATAAAACATGGGTTGCTCTCCAGGCAGGAGTTTGGCGGCCAACCAGCCGGAGAGAAGCATGATGGCCAGAACGACACCGGCCCAGATGGCGATGGCGGCGCCACTGTGCGACAACAGGCCCAGGATGACGCCCAGTTGGGCCGAACAGGGGATGGCCAGGGCCAGGAGCATCGTGCAGATGATGCGTTCCCGGCGCGTTTCCAGGGTGCGGGTGACGAGGGTGGCCATCGTGTCGCACCCGAATCCCAGCACTATCGGGATCACCGCGCGGCCGTTCAAACCGATGCGTTTGAACCCGCGATCCACCAGTAAGGCGAGCCGCGGCAGATAGCCGCTGTCCTCCAGGGTCGCAAAGACGAGGAAGAAAGCCCCGACGATGGGGAAGATGATGGCAATGGCGTAGCGGACTCCCAGCGTGATGATTCCATAGTCCCCCGCGAGAAGGTCGCGCACCGGCGCCCAGGGAATCAGGTTCACCCAGCGGCTGACCCAGGGGATGAAATGACTTTGAAAGACGTTGACCTCCAGAAAATTCACACACGTGCCGGCGCCAAACTGCCCGACAAACTGGTAAAGGCCGAAGTACAGCACCAGGGCGACCAGGGGATAACCCGTGATGGGCATCGTGCAAATCTGATCCAGCGCCTTGCGAAGGCGAGTCGTCGCCCGATGCGGGATGGTCATGCAGTCACCCAGTATTTGACTCACATGGGCGCGGAGCGACAGCGTGACGAAATAGTGGGGGGAATGGTTGAGTTTGGTCCGGGTCGTTGCGACCATGTCCAGGATGATGGACGCCGTTTTTTCGCCCGTTTCCATGACCAGGCGTTCGCGTTCCCGAAGATCGCCCTGAAGGAGGAGGCTTGCGCGGGCCCGCGGCGCAATGGGACTCGCGGGAGAGAGATGGCGGGCGATATCGAGAATGGCCTGCTCCAGCAGTGAGCCGCATTCAATATGCAGAGGGGAGAGCGGGGGCGGGGTCTTGAGGCACTGGATCAGGTCGCTTAAGCCCTCCCCGGTGATGGAGACGGTCGGAATGACGGGGATCCCGAGTCGATGGGAGAGTCTGACGGGATCGACCAGGATGCCCAACGACCGGGCCTCATCAATCATGTTAAGCGCCAGAACCATCGGACGCCCCGCCTCAATTAACTGGAGGGTGAGGCCCAGCATCCGGTCGAGATTTTTGGCATCGACCACATGGATGACCGTGCGGACGCGGGGCGAAAAGAGCATATCGCTGGCCACCCGTTCCTCGTCTGTGATGGGGAGAAGGCTGTACATGCCAGGGGTATCGACAATCTCGACGTTCTGTTCCAGTTGCGGGCAGTGTCCATGGGCTACTTCCACCGTGGTTCCGGGGTAATTCGAGACGGTGACATATTGGCCGGTCAGTTTGTTGAAAAGGGCGCTCTTACCCACATTCGGATTGCCCACCAGGAGCACCAGGGGCGCATTCGCATCGGGTTCAAGGGACGACTCCCCGGCATTTACAGCGCCGATCAGTTTGAGGAATGTATTTACGCTCATAGCATCTGAAATGATAATGACACCAAATAGGTGTCATATTCAAGAGAGAAGTGTTTCCCGCCCACGCTGCCCTGTTTGAACCCCTGTTCTTGACAGTCCGAGCCCGATCATGAAGAATCACGGATCAATCAGGGATAACGAACGTGTTCATTACCTTTCACTGTGGAACTTGCAAGGCGAAACTCGAGGTGGATTCCATTTCATGTGGAACCGGGATCGAGTGTCCCCGGTGTCGCTCATCCCTTGCAGTGCCGCACAAAGGACCGGAGCCGGGCGCGACGGTTGGCGGTTTCAAGATTCTGTCGTTGTTGGGCAAGGGAGGAATGGGAGAAGTGTTTCTTGCCCGCCAGTTGTCGATGGATCGTGACGTCGCCATCAAAATCTTGCCCCAAGCCCTGACGTCGGACAAGGAAGAGGTGGAACGCTTTCTGAACGAGGTGCGTCTGGGCGCCCGGCTTGAGCACCCCAACATTGTCACGGCCTACGAGGCGGGTGAAGATGCCGGGGTTTACTATCTGGCCATGGCCTATGTTCGCGGGGAGACGCTGGAGTCGCGCCTCAAAAGAACCGGGGTCATGACGGAAGTGGCCGCCTTGAAGATCGTTCGCAAGGTGGCGTTGGCGCTGGCTTATGCGTGGAACAAACACCACATGATCCATCGCGATGTCAAACCGGCCAACATTATCATGAACGAGGACGGTGAGCCGAAATTGATGGACATGGGTCTCTCCAAGACCCTTCACGATGGCAGACCCATGACGACGGATGGATCCGTCATGGGAACACCCAATTATATGAGTCCCGAGCAGGGGGATGGTGCCGATAACCTTGATTTCCGGACCGACGTGTACTCGCTGGGAGCCACCCTCTATCATATGGTGACAAACCAACTGCCGTTTGCTGGCAAGACCGTGATGGAGACGCTTCGGAAACAGGCGTCGGAATCGCTTCCTGATCCGCGCGAGGGGAATGTGTCCATTTCCGATTCCTGCGCAAAACTGATTGAACGGATGCTGGCGCGTAAACCTGAAGACCGCTATGCGACCTGGGAGGCGTTGCTCGCAGACATGGATGTAGTCCTTGCAGGGGGGACATTGGCGAGGGAGGTTCTCCCTGCAGGCGTGTCGGTGTTGGAGTTGGTTTCCCCGGTTGAAGTTGAGGTTGTCGAAGACTCTAAACCATGCAGATCCTCTTCCCCTCCCTCCCGATCCGTCATTTTCGGGATTGTGGTTTTGGTAATCATGGTGTGTGTGAGTCTCAGCGTGTGGTTTGCCCTGAAGGGAAGGACGCCGAAGGCGGGGACGCGGGCCACGGCAGTCCCTGCCATGGCGCCCCCGGAGGCCGCAAAATCAGCCCCGTTGGCGGTTCAACCCGTTGTCACTGACGCCTGGCACACAGTGGTTTCGGATTCTCCCCGTGTTGCGTCTCCGCCCCGCCCGCGCCCGCGCCCGCTCCGACCGACTCCCACACCCACTCCGACTCC
>CAYHEL010000015.1:7503-16295 GCA_964355415.1 uncultured Verrucomicrobiota bacterium
CGCCCCGCCCGCGCCCGCGCCCGCTCCGACCGACTCCCACACCCACTCCGACTCCCACACCCACTCCGACTCCGCGCGTTGCCAGGCCCGTTGTTGCGCCGGTTGGTGCAGAGGTCTCTGCCGTTAACGTTGGAGAGCAACTCAAGACGGCCGCGGAGGGGCTCTTGCGTGGCAATCTCGCCGCCGCGCAATCTGCGCTTGAAACAATCGAAGGAAAGGCATGTTCCGTTGAGGAGGCTGAAATACGAGACGGTTTGTGGATGCTTGTCCGGATGAAGGATAGAGTTCTCGAATCCTTTAAGGCCGATGCGGGAAAGGAAGCTGACGTGGCGCTTAAGAGCGGTAAGGAACACGTCCAAATTCTCAGTGTCGAGGGGGAAACCGTGAAAGCCCGTCGCCAGTTCACCGGTGACAGCCAGGTTGCCGCTTGGGTTGACCGGTCTTTCATCTATGATGAGCTGGCCCCGACTGAGCGGGTCAGAAGAATGGGAGAGGTCAAGGAAACGGACCGAAATACGGTACGCGCCATGTTTGCCCTGGAGGCCCGGAAACCTGAACAGGTTCGCCAATTATTGGCGCAGGCGGACAGTCCTCTCGGCAAACTGATGGCCTCCCGCTGTGGGCTTATGGCAAAACCCTCCGCCCCTGCGGTAAACGATATTGAAGCGGCCGCAGAGCGGGCGTTTCAAAGTCTGTTAGAGGCGGCCAACGTGCAGTCCAATGAGAACGATGAGGGAGTGCGGATAGTGGCCATTCAAAAGAGGAGGTTCGGGGAGGCCCAGGTTGGGAGAATCAAGTCAGAACTGGGTCTTTTCGACTCCAAATTCGGGAGTTCGGATTGCGCTTTGCGGAACAAGAGAGTGCTGGAGACTCTCAGTTACATTCGGGTGAATGGCCCTCTTTATGTGGAGGATGCCGTTCTGAAGGATGCCTGGACAAGACTTCAAAGAGCGAATCCCGTCGGCAATGTGAAACCCGCTGTTTCCTGGAACGAGGATGGTTTGAGTCTCGATTTCTCAAAACAGAACAATCTCCTGGTCATCTCCCCTCTGGCGGGATTGCCGATTGCGCGCCTGGATCTCACCGGGACGCAAGTCAGGGAACTGGCGCCGTTACGCGGGATGCCGCTGCGTGTGTTTCGTGGCGGACAGGGTGAAGGGTCGCCGGATCAGGATCTGGGCAGATTGGCGGCCTTCTCTCTGGTGGAGTTTTCGTATGTGGGTAGTGAAATCAAATCCTTGAAGTGGTTGTTCGGCATGCCGTTGACCAACATCAGCATTCGTTGCACATGGTTCAATCATGTGGATCTGCGGCATCTTAAGGGGATGAGGCTGTGCAGGTTGAGTATTTCAGCCATGGAGAATCGCGTGGCGGACATTTCCACCCTGAGGGGAATGCCGATCAGCGTTCTTGAGCTGAGTTCGGATGTGCGCTTTCCTCTGTCGGATCTGGATCCTCTTGTCGGCATGAAACTCACTTCGCTTTCAGTCAGGAATTCAAAGATTTACGACCTCAACCCGTTGAAAGGGATGCCGTTGACCCGTCTGGATCTGTCCGGGACACTGGTTCGGGATCTTCGACCATTAAAGGGGTTGCCTTTGAAATCGTTGAGCCTGGCCAGAACCTCGGTCAGCGACCTCAGCGCCCTGGCGGGAATTCCTCTCGAGCACTTGGATATCAGCGGAACGCCGGTTGCCGATTTCAGCGCGTTGAAGGACATCCCGACCCTCAAGAACGTCACCCGGTAGTGGGCGTCATGGTTTCGTTGCTTTCCAGGTGTCATGGCTGTATGCTTCGGCGCAAATCACCCGCGATTGCTTATGGAACTTTCAGCACGGACGACAGGGGAGTACGAGTTTCTTGATGCCGGCGACGGATGTCGGTTGGAACGGTTTGGTTCTTATGTTTTCAACCGGCCCTCGCCGGTTGCCCTTTGGCGGCCCGAATGTCCTGAACTTTGGAAAGGGGTGGCCGGGGTCTATCACCGCAGCGCCACCGGCGGTGGACACTGGGCCTTTGACCGTCAGCCGCCGCCCCAGTGGTCGCTGAAGTGGGATGATTTGACCTTTACCATCAAGCCGACCGGATTTGGACACATGGGATTATTCCCCGAGCATACCTGCCACTGGGACTGGGTATCACACCAGGTCGCGTCCGGTGGCCAACCCTGCCGGGTCTTGCATCTGTTCGCCTATACGGGTGCCATGACCCTGCTGGCGGCCAGGGCCGGGGCGGAGGTGTGTCATGTTGATGCGGTTCCCGATATCAATGACTGGGCCCGGCGCAATGCCGAGGCCAGTGGGCTCAAGGCGGCGCCGATCCGGTGGATTACCGACGATGTGAGCAAGTTTGTCGCCCGTGAAGGACGTCGGGGACGCACCTATGACGCCATCATTTTCGATCCGCCCAGTTACGGCAAGGGACCGGGCGGTGAGAAGTGGATTCTGGAAGAGCATCTGTTGCCCCTGTTGGATGGTCTTCTGCCCCTGATGTCAGACCGGCCGAAATTTGTCTTATTCACCTGTCACACATTGGGGTTCTCTCCGCCGCTCATGAAAAACCTGCTGGTTCCCTGGTCGGAAAAGTTGGGGGGCACAATTGAAGCCGGAACGATGGTGATGAAGAATTCCCATTGCAGACGCGTGCTGCCCACCGGCTTTTTCGCCCGCTGGAGCAGGGCGGATTAAGAATCGCCAGGCCGTTTGGCAACGGAACACAGGGTGAGGTGCGAGACGTGATTCCGATATTTACAGGGTCTGTGGCGGGATCAGCCAGTTGAGATAGGCGTTCCAAATACTCGGGCCCCAGAGTAACCAGATCAAGGCGGCCAAGGCAATATACGGGCCGTAGGGAATTCGACTTTGCATCTCTTTCTTTCCCGTTGCGACCAGGGTGAGTCCCACGCCGGCGCCCAGAAAAGAGGACACCAACAGGGTGAACAGGACAGAGGGCCAGCCAAGAAAAGCCCCAATGGCGCCCATCAGTTTGACGTCGCCCATCCCCATGGCGTCTTTCCTGAAGATTAATTTTCCGAGAACGGCCACAAACCAGAGGATCCCCACGCCCACGGCGGCGCCCAGGAAGGCCGACAGAAACCCGCCGTACCCATCCGGTTGGGCGTGCAGGGCGGGTACAAGGGAACTGAACACCAGGCCGAGCACGATGCCGCCCAGCGAGACCCGGTCGGGAATGATCATGTGTTCGAGGTCAACGAAGGTTCCCAACGCCAAGCCGAATACAACCAGCCAGAAAACGGGAATGATCGTCGGCACAAATACCGGGGTGAGCGCAAAAGGGGGAGGCATCATCAGGAGTGGCAGTTTGAGCCAAACCAGCAGAAACAGCGCGGCCGTCATAGCCTCGACGATCACGTAACGCGATGAGATCGACCCGCCGCAATGGCGGCATTTTGCCTTCAGGATGAAATAACTGAACAGGGGCAGGTTGTCGTACCAGGCAATCACCTTCATGCAGTGCGGGCAATGTGAACGGGGTTTGATGACGGACTGTTCGAGAGGAATGCGATAGATGCAGACATTGAGAAAACTGCCCATGCAGGCGCCGAAGCAGAAGACGAGAAAACTGATATAGGCATAATCGGCAGGATTCACGTTGACGGGGAAGTTGATCATAGTCACGTCCGAAGCCCTCTCTTTTTGTGCACATTATAGTCATCGACAGGGCAATAGCAATGCCGTGTGTGTGCGTTCCGATTGTGGTATTGCACAGGATGGGTCGCCTGTCTATAATCAGCGTTTTTCGGGCTCCGAAAGCCGGGTGGATTGGGAACATTAGCCGAAGGGGAATCAGTGGACGTTGATCGATGTGTTTCGGATGTTACGGGGATGATCAGGGCGGTTCTTGAAAAAACACCCCTGCGGCCCCTGTTGGATCAAGTCTCAGGTTCTCTTTACGGGGGAAAGATGCTCCGGAGTCGTCTTGCCTTGCGGGTTGGGGCTGCGACGGGCGTTCCTCAGGACACCTTGATCCGGGGGGCGGCGGCCATTGAGCTGCTCCACGCTGCCAGTTTGCTCCATGATGATGTCATTGACGGTGGTCGTCTGCGCCGCGGTGCACCTGCCTTCTGGGTGAGTCGGGGAACGTCCGGTTCGGTTCTGGTCGGCGATCTGATGGTCTGTTCGGCGTTTTCCCTGATCATGGAGACCGAATCGCATGATTTGATTGCCGAGTTTGTCAACCGTTCACGGGAGATGTGCGAGGCGGAAGTCGAGCAGGAGTTGCTGAGGCGTGATACACCCAACTGGGACATGTCAGTTCAGTTGGCGCGGAACAAGACTGGATCCCTGTTTGCTTTTGTCGGTTATCTTGCCGGAAGCCGTTCGCCCCAGTTTGCGGCGGTTACCAGGGAATGCGGATATATCGCGGGAACCGCCTACCAGTTGGCTGATGATATTTTCGACTCCTACGGGGATTCGTCATCCTCTGACAAATCCCTCGGGCTTGACGCCCTGAAACCCAAGACCACGGCGGTCTCAGGCTGGCGGAATGATCGAAAAGGGGCTCCCCAAAATCCTGTGACCTTCATTCGGGAGCTGCTGGCCATACCAGAGGCCCTGTTGAAAGATTCTCCCGAGGTGCTCAAGGCCTGGTTGGACTACACGTCGAAAGACCTTGATCCCGCCATTGAGAAATTCGTCAAGACCTTCTCGCCGGGCAAGTGATAGGCGCTGTTCGTTTGATGCGACTAGCCGTGTGCCATGACATGTTCAGCGCCCCGCATACCATCGATGGCTGAACTTACGATGCCGCCGGAATAGCCGGCGCCCTCGCCAACCGGATAGAGGCCGCGGGTGTTGACGGATTCTCCTTCAGGATTGCGGGAAATCCAGAGTGGACTGGAACTCCGGGTCTCCGGGGCATAGAGGACGGCGTCTTCCAATTTGACGCCATTCAGTTGCCTGAGCATGGTCGGAATGGACTTCTCCAAGGTGTGGATGATGAAGTCAGGCAGGATCGACCGGAACTCGACCGGCGTTGAACGGGAACCGGACATGTCGTCCGGCAGATCCGTCGATACCCGGCGTGCCAGAAAATCCACCAGTCTCACGGCGGCTACGCCGTATTCACCGCCGGCGGCGGCAAAGGCGTCGCGTTCCAGTTGGCGTTGGAACTCCACGCCGGCCAGAGCCGGTACGGTGTGTTCGGGATAATCGGCGGAGCCCACCGGAACCAGGAAGGCGGCGTTCCCCCGTGTCAGCGCCCGCGTGGAGTAACTCATGCCGTTCGTCGTCACCAGGCCGGGTTCAGAAGCGCAACTGATGACTTTCCCGCCGGGGCACATGCAGAAACTGTAACAGGATCGAATTCCGTTTTCCTCCCGGCGGGTCAGTCTGAAACTGGCGGCGCCGAGACGAGGACTCCCGGCAAATCGTCCGTACTGGGCGCGATCAATGGCCGCCTGGGGGATTTCCAATCGGATTCCGACGGCAAAGGGTTTGGGTTGCAGGGCGACTCCCCGTTCCGCCAGTCTGGCATAGACATCCCGGGCACTGTGTCCCACCGCCAGCACGCAGCGCCGACAGGCGACTTCGACGCCGTTGATAACAACACCGCGCAGGTGACCGGCCTCGATCATGACGTCGTCCAGTCGCGACTGGAAGCGCACCTCGCCCCCGGCGGCCAGGATGCGCTCGCGGAGACAAGGGACAATGTCCAGGAGGCGGTCACTGCCGATGTGGGGTTCGGCGTCAATCAGAACCGAGTCCTCCGCGCCGCAGTCGTGGAGGACTTTCATGAAGTCCCGGATCCGTCCCCGCTCCTTGCTCCGGGCCGTCAGTTTGCCGTCCGAGAACAGTCCCGCGCCCCCCTCGCCAAACAGTACATTGCTTTCAGGATCGAGAATGCCCTCATTCCAGAATTGCGCGACCTTCGGGGTTCTGGCAGAGGCCATTTCCCCCCGCTCGATGAGCAGGGGTTTGGCGCCCGCCATGGCAAGCTGATAGGCCGCCATCAGGCCGGCGGGACCGGCTCCCACCACGATGGGACGATCCGCGCCGGCGGATGAGTCAACCCGGCGCGGAAGTGACTCCCGTTCCGGCGCCCCCAGTATTTCCACGGAGGGCAGGTGGGCGGAGCCGGGCAGGGCGGGAAGAGCCAGCGTCAACTCCACGGTCAGGACATAGACCGGCTCGGGATTGCGGGCGCGGGCATCAAGAGAACGGCGCACGACGACGGGCTCAGAGAGGCATGCTGGCGCGCAACCGATTTTGCGGCTGGCGCGCGACAGGATGTCAGCCTCTTGATAGTCCAGGGGGACACTGATCTGTTGAATGCGCAGTCTCATCTCATGTTCTCCTGAGGCGTGTCCGCCTGATGGCGCCACCGGTGTACTGGCCGGCAAGGAAGGCGCCGATCATGACAGGAAATGTCGAGAGGTGGAACCCCATGCCGGAGAGAAGGCGCAAACCCACGATAAGGGGGATTGGCAAATGGACTGATAGAAACCAGGCCAGGGAGAATTTACGCACGCCCGCCCGCCAGAATCCGAAGGGCAGGTTCAGAAAGAAGACGGCTGCCACAACAAGGAGCAACACGATCATGGCCGCCTCGCCGCCGCGCAGATGTGTTCCCAGTCCTCGTATTTCCATTCGAGGGGAAAATCTCGGCATTGTTTGGGTTTGGCCACCTGAATCCTGCAGGCAAACGGATCTCGCGCAAGGAAGATGCAGGCTCCGTCATGGGCGTCAATCAGAGACAGGCCGCGCCGGTCATCACGCAGACGGGTAAACTGCCCGGTGAAATCGGCCTCATCCATGTCCAACATCGCGGCAATCGATTCTGCCTCGCCCTCCGCGAGCCTGACCTCACCGGCATGACGGCAACAATTCCCGCATTGCCTGCACTGAAACTCACCATTCATAGTGGCGATAATTATACGCCAACGTCAACGACGCTCGGGTCGTAATTGGAGGGCGGCTTGAACCCCAGAAGTTGGATACAGGTGGCGGCCAGACTGCTGATGCCCAAGCCGGGTTGAGGATTCAGTTTAAGATGCGCCGTTCCGGCTGGATCATAGATGTAAACAGGCACGGGATTCAGGGAATGCGCGGTTTTGACTTTGATTCTGCCGTTCTCGATCTTCGCCTTGCCTGTTTTCTTCTCGTGTTCATACATGTCATCGGCATTTCCATGATCCGCCGAAATGACGAGGATTCCGCCTGCGGCCTGCACGGCGGGAATCAGGCGGCCCAGACACAGATCCACGGTCTCCACGGCAATTTCCGTGGCCG
This sequence comes from uncultured Verrucomicrobiota bacterium, assembly GCA_964355415.1. GTDB lineage: Bacteria > Verrucomicrobiota > Kiritimatiellia > CAIKKV01 > CAITUY01 > JAABPW01. The sequence continues at coordinate 14,754 of CAYHEL010000015.1, forward strand.
CATAGACCCCGGTATGGCCCACCATATCGCCATTGGGGAAGTTCAGGCGGATAAAGCGGTACGTGTTCGCCTCAATCGCCTTGAGAACCGCGTCGGTAATGTCAGCGGCCTTCATCCAGGGGCGTTGTTCAAACGGCAGGATGTCGGAGGGAATCTCCACATAGTCCTCCAGTTTGGAGTCAAACTTGCCCGAGCGGTTTCCGTTGAAAAAGTAGGTAACATGACCGAATTTCTGGGTTTCGCTGATGGCCAGTTGCGTGATCCCGCTCTTGACCAGATATTCGCCCATGGTGTCGGCAATCGCGGGCGGCTCAACCAGATACTGCCTGGGCAATTTAAGGTCGCCGTCATACTGCATCATGCCTGCGAAGAGCGTCTTGGGGCGCGGGGAGCGGTCAAATTCGGTCAGGGCATCGTCATCAAAGGCGCGGGTGATTTCGATCGAGCGATCACCGCGGAAATTGAAGAAGATCACACTGTCATGATCCACGATCCTGCCGATGGGTTGGCCTTTGTCGGCAATGACAAAGGCGGGGAGATCCTGATCGATCACGCCCGGTTTGGCCTTGCGGAGGGCCTCGATGGCTTCATGGGCGGAGGCGAACGGCGTGCCGACTCCGCGCACATGGGTGTCCCAGCCGCGTTTCACCATGTCCCAATTGGCGTTATAGCGATCCATGGTGATCGCCATGCGGCCGCCTCCGGAAGCGATCCGGTAATCCACGGCGCCACCGGCATTCAGTCCGGCGAGGAATGACTCGAAGGGGTCGACATACTCCAGCGCCGATGTTTCGCCGACATCACGGCCGTCGAGAAGGATGTGTATCCGGGCCCGTTTAACGCCATCGGCTTTCGCCTGCGTCAACATGGCCTTGAGGTGGTCCATGTGGCTGTGCACATTGCCATCAGAGAAAAGGCCCATGAAATGAAGGGTCGAATGGTTTTGGATGCAGTTGGTCACCTGGGCCTTCCAGACGCCGCCTTGAAACAGCGCGCCGGAGGCAATGGCGTTGCAGACCAACTGGGCGCCCTGGGCGAAGACCCGTCCGCACCCGATGGCATTGTGTCCGACCTCGCTGTTCCCCATATCCTCGTCGCTGGGCAGGCCGACGGCTGTGCCGTGGGCCTTGAGTTGACTGTACAGGGCATTCGCCTTGAGCCAGTCCAGATTGGGGGTAAGGGCCGAACGAACCGCATCGCCCTCCTCATACTTGCCGATCCCGACGCCGTCCATGATAATCAGAACCACAGGCCCTTTGGGCCCGTGAAATGATGTTTTTTCCAATGCCTGCATGGTTGTCCCTTTCGTGTGAAAAATGGCGGAAATCATACCCCGGAAACGACGGAGTGTCGAGCAACCTGTTCGTTCACGCGGTCACGAAGGAACTTCAAAAATGGGGCTTGCCTGAAACGGCAGGCGGTGTATCCTGAGCGCAGGCTGATGGATGAGGCGGAGGCAGACATGGAGTTTCGATCATACAGTTCATTAAACACCGATGCATACCGGGCCGGGTATGAGGTGGGCTCGAATTTGGCATCCCT
>CAYHEL010000016.1:0-16242 GCA_964355415.1 uncultured Verrucomicrobiota bacterium
GCCATGGCGCGACGGTGGGATCGAGTTTGATCCACTCCGGCGGCGTGGCGAGCAGAACGCGGTTGACATTCATGGAAAACAGGGTGTCCCTTGCGAGTGGTTTGGCGATTACTTCTCCCCCATGCAGTACAGGTGGGACTGCGACAGGATGTACAGGCGGTTGCCGTGGGCGGTGACACCGCTCAGCATGACGCCAAAGCCCGAGGCAACGCCGTGATAGCCGCCCAGTGTCAGCGCCTTGAGATCGGGATTCTTCACCACGCCCGGGAAGTACGTGTCCGCGATGTCCACGGGCATGGCCGAGGAGCCGAGATAGTTGTCCTTGGAAACGACCTTGGGTTGGGCGGGATTGGAGATGTCCACGATGGTGAACTTCGCCAGACACAGCCGGTCCTGCCGGTCTCGACCGTTGGCGTTGTTCAGGTCGCCGGCGATGACGAGGTATTTGCCCACGATGCTCGTCGTGCCTGCAGGCACCGCACCGAGCACTTGCGCCGTGGCGGGATCAATCAACTTGCCGGCCATCACGAGCACCTGGTCGGAAATCGCGAACGGCCCGTGGCTGTTGCTGAACGGCATGGCGGGACGGGCGACGGCCTCGACTTGATCCGGCCCGGTGACCTTCAACTGCCAGTTTTCGCACGGCGGCGGAGAGCAGTCGCCACCATAGGTCTTGAACACCAGGTCACCGGCATGGCCGATATAGCCCGAGCCCCACAGTCCTTGATTCTTGCCGGTCAACCCCGGCAACTTCGCGACCAGTTCCCTGCCGGTCTCGGCGTCCACCACCGCGCCCTTGTTCGAGATGATCAGCGCCCGGCCGCCGACGCGCAGCAGGTGATGCGACATATGGTCGCCGTGCGACCCTCCCATCCGGCACCCGCCCTGCCCGCCGGGCGTCTCCCACCGCACCGCGCCGCTGTGCTTGTCGAGCGCCAGCAAAGTCGGCGTCTGGCCCTTGCCGCCGCCCGCGTTCACGATGAGCAGATCTTTCCAAAGAATCGGCGATGGCGAATGCGACGTGCTGGTCGCTTGCACGGTCGGGTCGCGGAACGCCCACAACCGTTTGCCGGTCGCCACTTCGTACGCGCCGACTTGTCCCTGCCCGAACTGCACGCCAACGATCGCGCCGTCGCTGACCGGCGTCGCGATGGTGTCGCTGATCTGCCAGCCGGGCCAACAGTTGTGCAGCGGCACTCCGGTGGTCTTGGCCACGAAGTTCGGGAACGCATCGAGCCGGAACTTGCCGGCCTCCTCTTTGCTGGCCGCGCTGGCCACCATGCCGGCCCGCAGTTGTTCGAGGTGCGCGTCCCAGGCCTTCACCGCTTCCGGCGACACCTCGGCCACGCTTTTGCGGAGCGGCTCCATTCCCTTCACCACTTCGCCCATCAACGGAATCAGCGCCTTGCGGTCGTCCACGTCGAGGATCGTTTTGTGCAACCCCGGCTGGCAGGCCATGCTCAGACGAAACACCGCCAACCCCAACTCATGCAGCGACTGCAGTTTCTGCGCCTGCGCCGCGTCGGCGACCGGCGCCAGCGTCTGGCGATCTGCGGCGAGTTTCGGCAACGTCAGCGCCTTCAACTCATCCTGCCACAGCACCTTGCCGGTCTCCGCGTCCCAACAGACGACGTGGTGCGGCGAATGCGTCGTGATCACGCGCCGGCCAATGACCACCGGCTGCGACGTGCTCCAACCGGGGGTCGCCATCTTCCAGACGATGTTCTTGCTCCGGTTGTCCGCGTACACCGGTAACACCCGCTCCGCATCGTACGGCCCCGACAACGAGAAATAGCCATCGCGCCGCCGTTTGCTCTCGACCTTCACCTTTGCGTTGGTCACCGTGCCCTCGGAAAACTCCAGCGGCGGCGTCGCCCCCGGATACCAACTATTGCCCTGACCAGCGAAGCCGACAGCGTCGGTTTCAGACGGCAACCAGTCGGCCGCACCGAAGAGGGTTTTCGGTTCCGCAGCAGCGCCCGCTGCCACTCCGCCCATCAACAACATTGTCACGATCCATGGTCTCATGGTTTTTCCTTTGTTTTTCAGACTGTTCACGCTACCACACCTATCAACCCAGCAATCGGCATGCAACCACCGATTCAATCACCGCACCGGGGTCGAGCCACAACTCACCGGGGTCTTCCCCGGCGATGAAGCCTTCGGCGCTGCGACCGGTAAAATGGCAGCACTGCGCCGCGACATGATCGTCGGCCACCCACGCCCGGGCGTGGCGGTCGCCTTCCGCCTCGAATGCGAAACCACCGAGCGCAAACCGGCGTATGAACCGCTTGGTGCTCCGGAAATCCCGGCAACCTGCCGCCGTCGTGTCGTGCGCCCACGGCCACGTCGCCAACTCCCACGGGCCGGCCCGCGCCGCGCGCGGGTCCGGAAACGCCACGGTCTCGCCTTCGGGTCGGCCGATATGGTCGGCGGGATACCAACTCCATTCCGCGTCGCGTTCCCACTGGAGCCGCTCCCAGTCGCGCGGTAGTTTCACTGCCACGCCCAATTCGCGCACCCGCAGGCGCGCACCGCGCCAGACGAAGCGGTAACCCATCATGACGCGCCCGTCGTCCGAGAACCGATACCGGTATTCACCCTCGGCCTCCGCGTACTGGCCGGTCAGGATGACGGTGTCTCCTTCGCGCCGCAACGCCGTGCCTTGCCAGTGCGTGGCCAAGCCCGACGGCGGATTGTCCGCGCCCGGCGTGACGACGAGTCGTCCAATGTCGGTGACCCCGCCCGCAGACGGCAATTCAGTTTCGGAGAATGTCCATTGAACGGGTACACCCGGCGGGGTCGCGCGGGCGGCGGGAGATCCGAACCGCCATCGGTTCACGAGCCGACCCGCTAAATCGTGGCAGGAAATGTCGAGCGGGAGGTTGCCGGTGACGTGCAGGTGTTCGTCGCGCAACGTGGCCGTGCCGTTGACGACCGTGAACCGGTATGCCGCCAGCGGCGCGCTGAACGAGCGATTCTCAATGCGGAACACCCGATCCTCCACTGGCCTGAGTTCGACGGGCGAAAACAATTTCCAGACGTGGTGATACTCGGGTGTCGGGCGACGCCAGCGGTCAATGAAGCCAAGGCACGGCACATGATCGTGCGCGGCGGGGTAGCCGGGCGGGTAGGCGTAGGCGATGGCTTCCATGCCGGTAAAGATGTTGCCGCCGATGCAGCCGACGTCGTTGTGGCGGGTGTGCTCGACCGTGCGGCGCAAGGCGTCCACGTAGCGATCATGCAGGCCGGGATCGGTGGCGAGTTCGCCGACGTTGCGGCAGGAGATGTGGCACCATTCGGTGTGCAGGATCGGCCGTTCGCCTGTGCCGGGGAAGAACGTGTGTTGCCGGTTCAGCGGGTAATGCTCGGTGTCAATGTCCAGCCCCGGCACGCCTAGTCCGGAACTGCCGACGCCGCTGACAAGCACGGGCCGGTGCGGATCCAGGCGTTTGATGACGCGGGCGCTGGCCTCGAAACTGGCGTCCCACGCCGATTCGTTGCCGACCGACCAGAGGCAGACGCAGGCGCGGTTGCGGTAGTGGAGGAGGAAACGGAGGGTACGGGCAACGTTGGCGTCGCGAACGGCGGGGTTGCGTTTGCGGGCGGAGTTGTCATCGGGGTTGAACTCGTTCCCGGAGTAGTTGAAGAAACTGATCGGCACTTCCATCTGCACCATCACCCCGAGTTCGTCGCAGGCGTCGAGGAAAGCCTCGCTGAGCGGCCAGACGCGGAGCAGGTTGACGTTGGCGTCACGGAACAACGCCACGTCGAGCCGGTGCTCGTCCTCCCGCAACCACCAGCCGGTGTGCGGTTGCTGCGGGTGATGACACGCACCGAAAATCTTGATCGACTTGCCGTTGACCCACAGTTGCCGGTTGCCGGTCGTGACCGAGCGGAATCCGATGCGGCGGACGTACCGAATGCCTTCGGCAAGTTCGAGTTCGAGCGTATAAAGGTGAGGATGTTCCGGGTGCCACGGTTTTACACCGGCGATGCGCGTCTCACAACCGCCGCGCACGGTCGTTTCCCAGAGGATCTTGCCGGTCATGTCGCGCAACCGGCAGGCGACCTCATCGGCACCCTGCCAGGACAATTTCAGAAGGCCCGTGTGATCGGTGTCGCAGACGACGTTCTCCAGCCAGGTGGCCGGCAACGCTTCAAGCCAGACGCGGCCCGTGATGTCGGGCACCATCGAGGTTTTGTTGCGCGCAGAGGCCACGTTGAGGTGCCCGCGCTGGGTGGCGATGATCTCCAACAGGTTGGTTGCGCCGGGATGTAATGCGGCGGTCACGTCGATTTGGTTCGGCAGATACGGACTGTCAATGATGGCGACGGGATGACCGTTCACAACGACATGGGCTTCGCCCTCGACGGAATCGAGTCGCAGTAACACTCGCCGACCCGCCCAACTTACCGGCACGGCGAACTCACGCACCCAGCGCCCGGCATCCTCGATCACGAGGTTCTGCAACGCGTGATGGCCGGGCACGCGGAGGATCGGCCAACGCCGCCAATCGTCGTCGCGGGCCGTTCCGGCGAACCGCCAATCGCCGTCGAGCGACAGTCGTTCACTGCCATCGGTGAGCGGCGGCGCCTCGTGCATGGCCGGCAATGATTCGAGGCCGAGTTCGGCGTCCGCGAGCAGATGAATCTTCGTCAGTGGCGCGGCGAGTTGATCGAGTCGGCCAAGGCGGAATTCAGTTTCGTCGGCAACGGGCACATAGCCCTGGTCAGCGGTGTTGAACCGCACCAGCGCGCAACCGCCGCGGTAGCCGGTCAGCATGGCCATTGCTGTCAACGGGCCGTCGGTCGGCCCGAGCAACGCCAGCGGCACCCGCGCGGCGAACTCGTAATGCGTGTCATCCACGAGGCGTTGCGAACTGGTGTAGGCGGCCGGGTCGAGGAACGTCTGCGGGGCGCCCCAGAACGCGAGGTCGGGCCGTGGCCGATGCAGTTTCGCGTAGAACGCCACGTGAAACTCGCGCGGCGTCGCCCCGGCCACGCGGATCCCGATGTCCACCGCAGCGGACATATGGGGCGCGTCGGGCACCGGCAAGTGGGCGATGGGATGTTCGACGGCGGCGTGGATGTCGAGGAACTCGTCGCGACGGGCGACACGCACCACGGCGCTGATCGGCCCGCAACCAGTGCCAGGTGCAAGCAGGGCGCGGAGTTGTTGTTCGGTGGTGGTCATGTGTAGAATGGCTCTTACTTAAGATTGTTTTTTCATCGAGGAAGCCCCATTCCCTTTGAGTGTACACAGCGTTGTCCTTCTTGTACAGACTTGGGAACCCCGGTTTGATCTATTGAACAGGAAACCCATGAAACGACACAGGCGGACAAACTGGACAGCCGCCCTGAGCGCGGACGAGGCCGCCGCGACGGCAAGCGAACCAACGCCACCCATTCGACTCACCTCGCCCCGACCCTGAATGCAAGGGAGTACTTGCTGGATGCGATGAGATTCCCTGGCAACGGTGTTATTCATCCGCCGCGGTCACGGCGGCCATGACGGCGGCGCCGATTCCCGATCCATCCCGGGTCAATTTCAGACGGATGCCGTTGCCCGGGGAACCATCCACCTTCCGGATAAACTTCGCCAGCATCCTGCTGTAACCCGGATATTTCTCGAAAAGCGATCCATCCACCGCCACCGTCACCCGTTCTTTCGAACGACGCTCTACGCGGGTCACCCCCCCCGTAATCAGGGCTGCCGCAACGCAGGCGGATCGGCGGGACACCAAACGACACACTCTCGCCATCGTCCGGCGCTCCGCCGGGGTCAGTGTCCGACCAAACAATTCCCGCGAAAGGGCCTGAACCCCCTCGGACGATCCCGCCTCGAATACATCCATGTGCCTGCCCAGAAACGACTCCTTATCGCGGAACACGGGCGGGACACGGCCGTCCAAGAAGCGTTCCTTCCGAATCAAATCCAGCACGAGAAGTCGAACCAGTTGGGGCAGGTATTTTCCGGAAATCATTTTTTCGGCACGTTGGTGTCTGATGTTGCCGGACTCCCGATCCAATTGGCGGTCATACCTGTTTCGCGGAAGACACTTGTCGAAATTGCCCATCTCCGTGTTCATGATCATGCTCCTGCCGGAGCAGGCGCCGAGGTCTTTCCTGAGCCGACGTCCGGCCACGCGCACGGCGATATTGAACCCGGTGCCCAGGATGACGCCCATCCCGCAATCCGGATCCAGGATGGCCTGGGCCTGAAGTGTTCCTACGGTATCATTGGCCAGGGCGACAATGCGGACATTCCCCACGCCTTTCCGGGCGAGCGCGTGACGCTGGAGGGCGACGACTTTCCGACCCACCACGCCCGAGGCGGAAAACTCCTTGGTCCACTTCACGAGAATACCCTCGTCGATTCCCACCAGTTTCACCGGAAAACTGAAGGTGTACCCCATCGCCATTTCAACCGTGACGGCGCCATCCTTCAGGAATTTACGGACATAACCGGCAATGGCGTCAAAAAGAAGGTCGCCGGTTCCCGTGATCTGTTCGCGGGTCAGTCGGTACTTGGTCTCGGCGACAACGGCGGGGGGCTTCCCGGCTCCCGGCAGTTTCACCAGCATGATCCTGAAGTTGGTGCCTCCGAGATCCAGCGCCAGGTAAAGGCCTTTCTCGCGTCCGCTGGCCGCATCACAATACGCGGGCAGCATGGCGATAGAACTTTTCCGCCCCGCCAACCCGGCATCGATTTCATCCGTCACGGCGCGCTTGAGGCGCCGCATACGGGAAAGCGAAACCTCAAACATCCCTTCAAACACATCCATCAACGGTGTCTTCATTCGTTGTGCTCCATGCGCATCCGGAGGCCAACCCCTCCGGACTTGCCCATGCCGGTCTCCTTCGGCTATAGTCGGGAGCCAGTTCCGGCAATGATGCGCAGATGTCGGCAAGACTAATACAAATGTCATGAAAAGACACTATTTTGTGAAAAAAACAGCCCTCATCATTGTCGTCCTGGCCGGTCACGCACTCGGCGAAATCCTGGCGGCCGACAGTACCGATTCAAAAAAGGGTCTCTCCCTGGGGATCTCGGCGCAACCCATGCCCGCCACCTCCACGGAACCGATTCCCGTTGACGCCAATAGGGTTTCCTTCACGTTCGACGGTCCCGGCTCCAAAGACTTCACTTTGACCGCACCCTCCAAAACCTGGTTCGATCTGGCGAACCTGGACTGGACCCTTGCCTTATCCGACGGCACTCCCGCCACTGTTCAGGTCCTGGTCTACATGAAAGACTGGGACTATCTTTGGTACCAGCAGTTATTACCGGGATACGCCTCGCCCGGCGAAACCAATCGCTATCGGATCGACCTGTCCGCTTCCGCCGTTAAATGGGAACCACGCGGGCATCATGCCGCCTGGAACGCCCGTGCCCTGATGGAACCCCGCGAGTTCGGCATCCGCGTCTTCCTCGACGGGGTCGGCGCCGTCACCGGCACACTGGGCAACGTGTCCGCCTCGGGAAAGCCCGTCGACGCCACGCCGCCCACCATTCGCGACGTTCGTCCGTCCGCACAACAGGTGGCCTGTTACGAAAAGTTCGAAGTCGTTTTCGACCTTCCGGATCGCTACGCCAACCCATTCGACCCGGAAGAGGTCTCGGTTACGGCAGTCATAGAAACACCCGACGGCAAGACCGTGACGGTCGACGGATTCAACACCCGCGACTACTACCGGACGGTTTTGCCCACGGGCGAGGATATCGTCCCCCAGGGCGCCCCTCACTGGAGGATCCGCTACTCGCCGACCCAGGTCGGCGTGCACCATTACAGTCTGCGGGTTCATGACTCCCGTGGCGACGCCACCTGGGGCCCCGGTGTTTTCATCGCGAACCCTCCCGTGCAACCAGGCTTTGTTCGCGTCTCCAAAACGGATCCCCGTTATTTCGAGTTCGACAATGGCCGCGTTTTTTTCCCCATCGGCCATAACATCCGTTCGCCGTCCGATGTGCGCTTGAACACCCAATTCCCCTATGCCAAACGCTGGATCGACGGAACCGCCGCCTACGCCCGTCATTTCACCGCCATGCGACAACACGGAGAGAACCTGGCCGAGATCTGGACGGCCTCCTGGTCGCTCGGGCTCGAATGGTCCCCCCACTGGCAGGGGTATCATGGTCTCGGCCAATACAACCTCATGCATGCCTGGGAACTGGACCGGATCCTCGACGAAGCCGACCGAAACGGGATCTATCTGAACCTGGTGATTCACAATCATGGCAAGTTCAGCATGATTGTGGACAGCGAATGGGCGACCAATCCCTTCAACCGTGCTGTCGGTGGTTATCTGGACAGTCCCGATGAGTTTTTCACCGATCCCCGCGCGCAAAAAGCATTCCGTCAGCTCATGCGCTACATGATCGCCCGCTGGGGTTACAGCCCCCGGGTGTTCGCCTGGGAACTGTGGAGCGAACTCGATATCACCGGATCCATAAAAGGGTTCTACCGCACCGAGGCCTGCGTGAACTGGCACCGTTTTGCCACCGACGCCATCCGCGAAATGGATCCCAACAGGCATCTGATCACTACCCATTTCTCAAGCGACTACTCCTCCCAGAACAAGGAGATCACCTCGCTTCCCGGAATCACCCACGTCTCGGTGGACGCCTATCACAAGGATGACCGCGTTCTTAAGATTACCGACATCCTGTCGGCCACCGCCCAGTTCAACAATCCCCACGGGAAACCGGTGATGGTCACCGAATTTGGAGGCGCCTCGATGGCCCAGGGTCTGGCACACCTTGAAAACAGTCTTCACGCCGGGCTATGGGCCTCCACCTGCATCCCCCTCGCCGGCGCTCCGCTCTTCTGGTGGTGGGGTCTGATCGAGGAGGAAAACTACTACCCGAAGTTTCTGGCCGTCAGTCGTTTCATGAAGGGCGAGGACCGGCGGGATCGAACCTTGTTGCCCTGCAATCCGGAACTCGCCCTGCCCGGGAATCCCAACATCCAAGTCCAATCCTATTCCCTGAAAAACGGAACCCGCGCCCTGGGTTGGATCTACGATGGTTCCGAGTTCAATAAGGCCCCTTCCGAAACCCATCCCGCGATCAGCAATCTGGTTGTCCGGCTCGACGGCATGAGCAACGGCCAGTACCGCGTTGAATTCTGGGACACGTCGCGCGGGATCCTGTCTCAACGTCAGGATGCCAAAGTCAAAGCGGGAACGCTTTCCGTCACCGCGCCCGTGTTTTCGCGTGATATTGCATTCAAAGTTGGAAAACGATAGACGTTATGCGACCGAGGGATTCATGACTATGATAACACATCAACACCTCCTCTCCCTGACCGCCCTCCTCGTCTGTGTGTCCTGCGCCTTGAAGACGGACAAACCTGACGGCTCCGGCACCATTGAATGCACTCAGGTTCGCGTGGCGTCAGAAGTCGGAGGCCGCCTGGCAACTCTCCTTCTCAAGGAAGGAGCCAGCGTGACCAACGGCCAGGTTCTGGCCACCATCGAGCCACTCGCCTACAAACTCCGCCGCGACGAATCCCTTGCCGCCCAGACCCTGGCCCAGGCCCAGTTGGACCTGATGCTGGCAGGCAGTCGGGACGAGGATATCCTCCGCGCCCGTGCCCAGGTCCGCGAGGCGAAGTCATTGGCCGACACCGCCGTCAGGGATTCACAGCGCATCGAATCCCTGTTCGCCCAAGGGAGCGTCACGCTGAAACAGCGCGATGATGCCGCCGCTTCAGTGGAGCGGACCGCCGCCGCCCTGGCCGCGACCGAGCAACAACTGAACCGACTTGTCAAAGGCAACCGTCAGGAGGACATCCGCGCCGCGCAGGCGGCTGTGGATCTGGCCAAAACACGCCTGGCACAGGCGGAGAAGACGCTGGCAGACTGCGTCATCTACGCCCCCCTGAGCGGCGTCATCACCCTGAAGAGCGCGGAGCCCGGCGAGATGGTTGCCATCGGCACACCGGTCGCCACCATCTCCCGACTGGACGAAGTTTGGCTCTCGCTGTATCTCCCCGAAACACGGCTGCACGATGTGGTGATCGGACAAAAGGTCACGGTCCGGGTCGACGGCGCCACGGAACACCATGAGGGCGCCATCACCTTCATCTCTCCCGAGGCGGAGTTCACGCCGCGCAATGTCCAGACTCCCGACGAACGCGTCAAACTGGTCTATCGCATCAAGGTGACCCTCCCCAACCCCACTGGAGTCTTCAAACCCGGAATGCCGGCCGACGGTTATCTGTCATCCCGACATGACTGACCCTGTCATAGAAACACACGGCCTAGGCCGGGCCTTTGGAGCAGTCGAGGCCGTCAGAGACCTGAACCTCACCTTGGATCGGGGTGATTTCTTCGGCTTGGTCGGACCGGACGGAGCGGGCAAGAGCACCGCCATCCGTCTGCTCTGCGGCATCCTCACACCGACCTCCGGGGAAGGCCGCATCCTCGGACTGGATCTCCGCCACGATGTCGAGGCCATCAAGGCGCGGATCGGCTACCTCTCGCAATCCTTCACGCTCTACGGCGACCTGACCGTTGATGAGAACATTGAGTTCTTCGCCGACCTGCATGGCGTAGAGCAGTACAAAAAACGGCGCGATGAACTGCTCGCCTTTACGAGACTGGACCCGTTCCATAAACGCCTTGCCCAGGCCCTCTCCGGCGGCATGAAGAAGAAACTCGCCCTGGCCTGCGCCTTGATCCATACCCCGGAGATCCTGCTGCTCGACGAGCCGTCCACCGGCGTTGACCCCGTTTCCCGAAGTGAGTTCTGGCTCATTCTCAAGGACCTGCTGGCCAGGGGGATTACGATCATTATGACGACTCCCTACCTCGACGAGGCGGAGCGGTGCACCCGGATCGGATTGATGGACAAGGGCGCTCTCATCCGGTTCGACTCCCCCGACGCAATCAGGGCTGAACTCAGGGGACGAATGTTCTCCGTTGCAGGCGGGTCGCTGGCCGACATCCACGCGATCCTCAAGCAACACTGGCCCGCCACCGCCCTCGTCCGGTACGGCGACCGCCTGCACTTCTGCGCCCGGCGCGGCGCGGAGGAACTGGCCGAAGCCACGGCGTGGCTTAACCGGAATGGACTCCCGGATGTCCGGTTCAACCCCATCGAGCCGTCGCTCGAGGATATATTTGTCGCCCTGATGAGCGAAGAGAAGAAAGAGGTCAGCGCATGAAAATGAACCTGAGTCTGTTGTCCGTGGTCTGTTGCCTGTGGTCCTGCCTCCCCGCCGATACCGCCGTCCTTACGCCGGACGACGCCGTGAAACTCGCCCTTGCCCACAGTCCCTCGCTCAAGAGTCACGACCAGGATCTCCTCGCGGCGGCGTCCCGCCGTCTCCAGGCTGAGTCCGGCCTGAGGCCCCAGTTGGATGCCCGCGCCCAGGCGTTTCATTTTGAGGGATTGGAGAACCAGGCCCTGGGACCGGTCTCCATCCCGGTCATCGACAACCAGTTCACCGCCTCCGTCGGCATCACCCAGCCTCTCTACACGGGAGGCCGCGCGACCCAACAGAAGCTCAGCGCCCGTCTGGGGGAGGAGGCGACCCGCCAGTCTCTGACCTCCAGCGTCGCCGATATGACGCTTCAAACCTTGATGGCCTACTGGAGTTGGAGCAAGGCGCTGGAGCAATCTGAAGCGCTTCAGATGGCCGTAACCCGTATGAAAGCGCTCGCCGCCGACACCGTGAACCTTGAAAAAGCCGGATTGGCCACCGACAATGACCGGCTGGCGGTGGAGGTCTCGCTCGACCAGACTCAACTCCAACTCGATGACGCCAATCAGCAGGCTGAACTGAACCGGATTGAGTTGTCACGGTTGACCGGTCGGGACTGGGGTGAGACGGAGACGCCGCAACAACCCGTCCTGAAACCGGGGAACCTGACGGTTATTCCTTTGGAAGAGTGCCTCAGGCAATCGTTTTCCAACCGGGCTGATCTGGTTGCCTTGCGCCTCAGCGCCCGCGCCGGCGCCGCCCTGGTGGAAGCCGCCCGTGCCGAGTCACGCCCCCAACTCGCCCTGGTTGCCCGCTATGAACAGGGTCGCCCCAACCCGCGCGATTTTCCACCCGATGACCAGTGGCGGGACGATGCCGTGATCGGCGCCGTGGTGACGTGGACTCTCTTTGACGGCGGACTGACCCGTGGCCGCACCGGTGAGGCGCAGGCCCGCGCCACCCGCGAGGCCCTGCTCCTCCAGGCTGCGGAGGAATCGGTCGTCAGTCAGGTTCGAACGGCACACATGACCCTTCACCATGCCCTGAAGCGGCTCGAAACAACCCGCCATGCCGAGACCGGGGCCAGGCGAAATCTCGACGTGGCCACCGACCTGCTAAAGCATGGAATGACCCGGCATTCAGACGTGCTGGAGGCGCAATCCAAACTCACCCATACCACGGCCCGGCGTATCGCGGCGGAGGCGGACATCCTCCTTGCCCAGGCCGCGTTAAAGCACGCCACCGGAGGACTGGCCCCATGAACCCGGTGATTACAGTCGAGGCCCTGTCCAAGGTCTTCGGTCGTTTTACGGCGGTGGATCACGTTTCATTCACCGTGGAGCGCGGGGAGATTTTCGGGTTTCTGGGACCCAACGGCGCGGGTAAATCCACCACCATCCGGATGCTGTGCGGCCTGTTCTCCTCGACATCGGGAACCGCCCGGGTCCATGGGTTTGACATCAACCGCGACCCCGAACGCGTTCGCCAGAACATCGGTTACATGTCGCAGAAGTTCAGTCTTTACAAGGATCTGACGGTTGCCGAAAACATGGCCTTCTTCGGCGGCATCTATGGCCTGAAGGGGGCGCGGCTCCATGATCGTTCTGCCGCGATGATTTCCCTGGCGGGTCTGCGGGGATTTGAAAAACACCTGACGGGCACACTCTCGGGAGCGCTCCAGCAGAGACTGGCGCTGGGGTGCGCGGTTCTTCATGAACCGCCCATCCTGTTCCTTGACGAACCCACGAGCGGCGTCGATCCGGTCGCCCGCCGGCTCTTCTGGGATTTGATTCACGACCTGGCCGGGCACGGTATCACCATCCTCATCACCACCCATTTCATGGATGAAGCCGAATTCTGCGGGCGTATCGGGTTCATCAACGCCGGGCGGATGATCGCCCTCGACACCCCCTCCGGAATCAAGCGTCAAACCGCCACCGCCACACTGGAAGAGGCGTTCATCAAACTCGCCAATCGTGCCGTCACGTAGCGCCATGAGACGATTTTGGGCCATCTTGAAAAAGGAATTCCGCCAGATCCGGCGGGATCCACTCTCATTGGGCCTCCTCATCTTCGTGCCTGCGATGCTCCTGACGCTCTACGGGTATGCGCTCTCGTTCGATGTCAAACATATCCGGGTCGCCGTGCTGGACGAAGACCGCACACAGGAAAGCCGGGACTTGCAGGATAGTCTTTTCCAGAATCCCTATTTCGATCCGGCCGCCCGCATCGCCTCGCCCGGCGAGGCTGACGACCTTCTCAACCGCGCCCGTGTGCGGGCCGTCCTCATGATTCCCCGGGGCTACGCCCGGGATCTGGCCCGCGGCGAGCCGGTCAGTCTCCCGGTCTTGGTCGATGCCGGCGACGCCAATACGGCCTCGACCACCATCGGCTATTTTGACGCCCTCGCCGACCGGCTCAGCCGCAAGGTCAGGTTCGAGGCCTTGAGCCGGGCAGGCGTGCCAGCCGCCCTCCCCCTGGTTCAACCCGAACCGCGTCTCTGGTTCAACCCTGAATTGAACAGCGCCAAATTCCTGGTGCCGGGTTTGATCGGCCTCCTTCTGATGCTCTCCGCCGTCGTCGCCACATCGCTCTCCATCGTTCGCGAAAAAGAGCGTGAAACCATGGAACAGATCATGGTCTCGCCCATCCAACCGGAAGAATTGATCCTGGGGAAAATCCTGCCCTACGTCGTCATCTGCCTGATCACCATGGTCATGGTGCTGCTCCTCGGACGGATCCTCTTCGGGGTCGAGATCAAGGGATCCTATGGGTTGCTCGGGCTTACCACCTTCCTGTTTCTGTTTGCCGCGCTGGGGATGGGGGTGCTGATCTCCACCCTCACCCGCTCACAACAGATGGCCTTTCAGGTTGCGATCCTCTCCTCCCTGCTTCCCGCCATCATCCTGTCCGGCTTCATCTTCCCGATCCCCAACATGCCGCTTCCGGTTCAGGCGCTCACCCTGCTCGTCATCCCCCGCTATTTCGTGGCGGCGATCCGGGGCATCATCCTGAAGAATGCGGGATTCGCGGACATCTGGCCCCACCTTCTGGGATTGGTCGTACTGGGACTCGTGTTCAACATCCTGGCGTCCGTACGGACAAGGAAGGCCGCATGATGTCACTGCACCGCATCACGGTACTCCTCATCAAGGAACTCGCGCAGATCCGCCGGGATCGGAGTTTGCTGGGCATTCTTCTCGTCGCGCCACTGTTCCAGTTGCTGGTGATGGGGTTTGCGGCCAACACCGATATCCGGAACATCGTCATCACGGTGCGGGACAACGATCACTCCATTCAGAGCCGTGAATATGGCCGGGCGCTCGCCGCGTCGGGATACTTTCAGATCATCACGGCCACAGGCCCTGAAGCCGGCGACGGAAACACGCTGGTATCAGGCAAGGCCGGGCTGGTCCTGGTGATCCCGGCCGGATTCGCCAAACATCTCCTGAACCGGCGCCCCGCCCCGGTGCAGGTTCTGGTGGATGGATCGGACAGCAACTTCGGAGTCAACGGCCTGAACTATCTCCTCAAGGCCACACGACTCTATTCCAGCCGGCTGGTCATGATTGAAACCCAGGCCCTGGCGCGGCGAGGCATCCGGACGCCTTCCGTGACCATCGAGTCGCGCGCCTGGTACAACCCCCGCCTCCTGTCCCGTTACCACATGGTGCCGGCCCTGATGGGCGTTTTACTTCTGGTCACGACCATGATCGTGACCAGTATGGCGCTGGTCAAAGAGCGCGAGGACGGCACGATGGAGCAACTCATTGTGACTCCGTTGCGGCCGACGGAACTCATGATCGGGAAACTGCTTCCCTTTGTGGTGATCGGATTCATTGAGATCACCCTGGCGCTGGGGGTGATTTTCGGGGTATTCGGGGTACCGTTACGGGGAAGCCTCCTCCTGCTTTATGCCTTCTCCGGCCTATTCCTGCTCACCACGCTGGGCCTGGGTTTGTTCGTCTCGACGCTGGTCAAAACCCAGCAGCAGGCCATGTTGGTGGCGGCATTTTTTGTGATGATGCCCTTTGTGCTGCTTTCCGGATTCATTTTCCCCGTGGAGAACATGCCGCCCATGATTCAGGGATTGGCCCAATTCATTCCGCTGAAATATTATCTGGAAATCGTGCGCGGCCTGTTTCTGGAGGGAACCGGCTGGACTGAACTGTGGCGCCCCGCCCTCATGCTCCTGCTCTGGGGCATCGCGATTCTGGGCCTGGCGTCGCTCAAATTCCGGAAACGACTGGACTAATCCATCCGCCGCTGGAGTTCATCTACCCCAGAAATAGAAGAAGTCCACCAGTACCCGCATCTCCTCGCTCTCGGCGATCAGGTTATCCAGTCGCGTCAGAAGGCAACTGTCTTCGCTTATATTCGTAATCAGCATAAGTCAGTCAACCTTTTCCGTACGGTACGGAATCTTCGCGAACGGCTTGTCCGCTCACTGGATCACGGTAAACCACTTTGCCATTCTCCCAGGTCGTCAGTGGGCGCTTGCGACGGCGATGATCCTCCACGACGCCGCGCACGGCATCCTTCATCGCCGTAAGCGCTTTCTCCGTGAGGGTCTGCTCCTGGACTTCCTGCTTCATTGTGTGCTCCATTTCGACATCAAGCTCTGGTACTGCGTCGGATTATATACCTCAACGCAACCGCTTTCATCCTTAAACACCAACTCCGGCCTATCCCCGGTATTATCGAAGAAATGCACGGTATCCATCAATGGACGGTACAGATTGAAAAAATTATGCAGCGTCCGTCCGTACCGCCTGCGAACGGCTGGTTCCGGCACATTATGCCCGCCGTTCTCAACCCGATCCTGGATGCGGGCCACCGCCAACGCAGGATCGGGAACCCAGAGATAAAACAGACGCATGACATACCCTGCCAACTGAGCCTGCCGAATCAGACGGAGGTAGGTCTTCCCGGAAAGCGTTGATTCGAATGCAAACGACTCACCGGTCAGGATTGCGCGCCCGACTTCGTCCAACATCAACCGCCCCGCCCGGGCCGCCACGGCATCCGG
>CAYHEL010000017.1:0-1607 GCA_964355415.1 uncultured Verrucomicrobiota bacterium
CGGCGAATTCCGAGCGAATGACCGGAGCGACGACCGACCCGGTCTCAACGCCGGCAAAGTCCCCATCCGCGCTCTTGTCGGGGCGCTGTAATCCTTCCCGGGCGAAAGGCGTGGCTGGCGTCGAGGACGGCGCGGCTACCGCTTCACAGAGCACCAAACCGTCTGCATTCCCTCCGACGCCGCCGCCTTTAGACATAAGACCGCTGGATCGTCCGCGGCGGCTTGACGTCTTGTCCGTTGCGGTCGCAATGCCTCTGTCATGGCCCTCGACATCATCATCCACAACAGTCGCCCCGAACAACCCCAGGTTATCCATGGTTATCATCCGGCGGGGTGTCAGGTTGGTGAACCAGCGCTCGAGGTTGTTTTCCGTCTGGGGATAGTGCTGACGGCGCCACTTCCAGAAGAAATCACGAATCCCCGACACATTGGATCCACCTGCGATATATTCCACGGACTTGTCATACACACTCATCACCGTGGATCCGGCGAAGGGGTTTCCGAAGAAATCCGTTACCCGGACCCTGACCTTCGCCTGCTCGCCCGGTTTATATTTGTCGGCCGAGGGCAGAACCTCGACATTCAAGACCCTTTTTTCGGGCGGAACAATTATTTCACGCGTTTGGCTGTAAAGCCGGCCATCAAATACGGTCAACGCCTCAATAAAGAAATTCGGCATATCCTTCCGGGTCACCTCGATTTCCTCGACCGTGCTTTTTCCGGCCAGGCGCAACAGTCTCGGTTTCAAATAGACCCCGTTAGAGGGCCGCACAAAAAGCAGGATCGTGGCGCCGGGGTGGTCGGTGTTGATCATTAACCGGACCTTCTCGCCCGGCCGGTACTCCGACTTGTCGGGAACCAGTTCGAGTTCGCTAAATTTGAATTCGTGGCCGTCAAAGCCCTCGCCGCGGACCACGAACACGTAGCCGCCCTCAATGGAGTGGCGCTTGTCATCCTTGAGCGTGTACGAAAGACGGTACTGACCTGCTTCCGAGGCCTTGATCTGCTGCGAGGCCAGTCCCTCGTCATTCGTATCCAGATCCCAGGTTCGCACGACTTTCTCCACCGGGGTCCCGTCCTTGTAGCCGATCCGGTTCAGGACCAGTACGCCCCGTCCCTTCACCGGTTTGCCATCCAGCGTCCGCGCCGCGAAATCGGCCCGGACCACATCGCCGGGACGATAATGACCGCGGTCGACCCAGGCATAGACCTTGAAGGGCTTGCGCGCCACCAACACGGTGCCCTGGCCGACAATGGTTCTCCGTGACTCATCTGTCACCTCGGCGGTGATCTCATACTTATGATCCGTGTCGCCATGCAGTTCCTTGGCCAACCGGGTATCGATCGGCAGTTTCACGGTCCCATCCTCCCCTATCGAAACCTCGGCCTCGGCCACCAACTCGGGCGGGTTGTACGGAGCCGGCCACCACCACCAACGCGGACAACAGCACCCCCATTCACGCCAGCCGGGGAACCAGAGATAGTCGGAGACGAACCACCAGTAACCCGGGCCATAGAACCAATCCCATGGCATAGGGGGATACCAATTGGCGCTGGTCACGGAGCGGGTGACTTTGTATTTCACCTTGGCCTTCTTCACCGCCGCG
>CAYHEL010000017.1:1617-16092 GCA_964355415.1 uncultured Verrucomicrobiota bacterium
TAGTACTTCGCCTTGATCGTCGCCGTAATGGACTCGCCCAGCATCACCGGCTCCGTCGGCGCGTCAATCGTCACCTCAAATTCGGGCTTCTTGTACTCCTCCACCCTGAAGTTGATCCCGCCCCACGCGCTTCCTCCTTGCCAGATGTAGGCATAATACTGTCCCAATGCGGCATCTTTCGGAAGCGTTAACTCCCCCTGGAGCCCGGCCACGGCGTCGGTCTTGAAGGTTTTCTCGAACACCTTGTCGCCCTTGGGGTTCGTGATGATCACGGCGAAATCCTGATTGGCGTATTCAGACGTATTATCCTCGTCATAGCGGGCCTGACGAATCCAGAATTTGAAGTTCACCTTCTGGTCCGGACGGTAAACCGGGCGGTCGGTGATGCCGAATATTTTCCGCTGATTGTATTCCTGGTCGTAGGTTTGACCGTACCAGACCGGGGAGAATCCGAGGTAGGCGAGTCGCCCGTCGGGCGTTGTCGCCGTGATCAACCACTGGTATTGCGGGTCGAAATCCTTTTTCGGCGGAGTGATCTGCCCATCCTGATCCGAGGTCTCCGCAAAGGCCGTGGTCAGGCAATGATAGTGCCGGCCGATCGACTTCCACCCCTGGATGTAGTCCTGACGGTAACCGAAGAACTCGACAGTAACGCCTGCGAGCGGCTTGCCACTGACCGCATCCGCCACGTAGAACCACGAGGATTTGTCGGTCTGCTTGCGGGCAATCACGGTATCGTTCACCCAGACCACAATTTTGCTCACATTGCCATTCGCCATGGTGGCGGTCAGCAGATAGGCCCCTGCCGTCTTGAGTCCGGTATTCACAGTCACGATGCTGTCAAAGTGATGCGGCTTCGGGGACAGGGGTAATTCCCACCGGGCGGTTTCACGTCCGAGATATTTCGTCTGGTTCTTTTCGACCAGCAAGGTGCCGATGCTACTGGGCGAGAGCCGCTCCCAATCAAGCTCCCTCGGGTTTGACTTGAGGTAGTCCTTGATGTCGGCCAGCAGTTCAGGAACCTTGATTTCGCGGGCATCGAAGACCACCTTGGCGCCGTTGCGGAATCGGTATTCCACCGAAGCCCCCTGCCCGGCGGGACGGGTCATGGTTGGCTCAAAGCGTCCCCAATTCCCGGTGATCTGGTCGAGTCTCTTCTGTTTCCAGTTACCCGAGCCGGCGCCATGATCCTTGATGCTCTGACGCCAATACGCGGCGGCCTGTTCAAATTGGCGCCGATTGGTGAACGTTTCAGCCAGGGCATTGAGAGCCGTTTGGGCATAACCTGATGAGGAATCGGCTCCCAATTCCCTGTAAAGTCGGATGAAATCAAATTCAGGCGGAAGGGAGAACCGTTTGATTCCCGTGGCGAGACGGGCAACCGTCTCGTTATCCGCAAGGGTATGGAGCGCCAAGGTTGCCGTCGCCGCCTTGGGATCATCCTCGTCCATCCGGGGAACCTGCCAGCCACCCCAGGCGAGGGTCTCCACCCCGAACTGCTGATTCAGGAATGCGGCCAATGTACTTTGGATGGAACTGCTCCGGGATCGTTCATGATCGACCGCCCTTTTGAGCATCCAGCGCCATCGCTCGCCGTCGCTGACGGCCTCTTCGTAACGTGTCGGCGTCTTATAGAATACCGGGTTCCCGCCTTCATCGACAGGCGCCCCCCTGGTTTCACTGCGACCCCGCCAATAATAATTGCCATCCTCGTAATCCGGCATCACCGTCAAGTCGCTCAAGACCTGTAACCGCCAGGCTCCCTGATAGGATCGGAAGCCCATCAGCATGCTGGCAAAATCCTCATAGAAGGCCGCCACATCCCAGCCCGTGGCACGCTCGGGTTTTTGAGTTTCCAGCAGCGTCATGGCCTTGACCATGAGTTGCAGGGATCGGATCCGGTCACGCTCCTCTGAATTGACGAATCGGCCCTGTCCCCGGTGCGGGCCCCGCTCAAAAACCCCCGCTATGATGGTTCCGAAATGGTCGCCCTGGAAAAGACTATGCGCCGCCGCCGCCAACGCCCGCCAGTTCCCGGCATGAATCTCAACCACCCGCTCCCGGAACGCATCCGCCTCCTTGACCCGGTTAAGCGACTGCATGCAGGACACGGCGCCCTGCAGGTGACCTGCAACCGCTTCAGGGTGTTCCTGCGGATCCGTCGCCAAGCTCACGTAGGAATCCAGCGCTTCCTTGTAGTTTCCCTGGCGATGATATTTCTGGGCCTGTTCCCGTATCGCGCCCCTGTTGGGAGCCGGGACAGACGTCTCGGCATGCAGACAGGGATTGATGAACAGGGTCAGAATCGAGGCCATGACTACGGAATAGCAGGTCTTCATACCGTCTCCTTGTTTGGACATGGCGTTTATACGCCTTCAGTCCATATTACTCAAGAGACAGCATCTATTACAAAAAAGCCGGTTTCGAGTATGCGTTGCCCGAGGGCCCCGGAGGCGTACAAAAAAAAGACCGCAGAGTCCGATCTGCGGTCATCTTGGTAAGCATTTACCTGCTACCGGGTCCCCCTTTCGGCCAGTCGAGTCTGAACTTGATGACGTTTTCACGCCGTTCCGAACATCCCCAACCTCAGGTCGCCTTATTTATAAAGCAGGCTCCATGCCGCAGGACAGTATTCCTCGTGTTTGACAATCTTTTTGCAGGCGGAATGACATTGCCCGCCAATGTACAGGCGAGTTGTCACGGAATTATCAAGATCGGGAATCCAAGACGGTTTCACCACTGTTCCAAATTGCGTTTCTGAGACATGAGACAAGGAGTGTATCACGTGGGTCGACCGAAAATCAGAATCCGTACGCTGGCCGTAATTGACCCACGGACGGCACGGCATCATAGTACTCACCCCGAGGCCCGACCCATTGCGCACCAATCCGACGGAGCGTGACGGGAGTAAACGAACCGTTTGAATTCTGGACGTTTACCGTGACGGTCAAAGGTTGTTCCACCACAACAGGTTGCTGAACATAGACAACCCTGGGCGGATCCGGCTGAACATACACAGGCCGTTGCACCACAACCGTCTCAGTTCGGTTCATGGACGAAATCACCGCCGCCGCCACTCCAATCCCCAGCAATCCAAAAACCAACTCCCCGCGAGGATTGCGATGGTATCCGTAATGCCGACCCCCGTCATGGTAACCGTGATAGCTCCGCCTGCCATCGCACCCGTCACCTCGATACTCTCCACGACCCCACCCGCGGTCACCCGCCATACAGACCGATCCAGCCAGCGCGACCGACACGACCACCGCCCCCACCTTCATCATTCCAAACGTCTTCATGGTTCTCTCCCTTCACTTGACATCATCCCGCTTCTGCCTCTATAAGAGTATCAGCAACATTACATATATACTGATTATATAATCATATGTTTATCACCCCAAGGAAGCCTTATGCCTAACCCACTGCTGTTTCAAAAGGGAGTGTCCATGAACCGGCTTCAGACCCTGGTTCAAGTGGCCGACAAGGGAAGCATTGCCGCCGCCGCAGGTCAGGATGATCTGATCCGGCAAAGCCAGTTCAGCCATCAACTCAAGGATCTCGAGATCTGTTTCGGGCGAAAGTTGACCGAACGAAGGGGCCGCACCCTGAGGTTGACACCGGCGGGAACCCGGCTGGCCACCCTCATGCGCGAACATCTGCTGGCCTTGTCCCGGTTTGCCGACGAAACCCATGACGACGTCTTCACCGTCAGGATCGGAGCCGGAGAAAGCACCTTCAACTGGCTCCTTACCCCGAATCTGGCAACGGTTGACGGGCCGGCCCGCCGCATTCGCTGGTGTTTTTCGACTCTTCACGCGGAGGACATCCGGGAGCGTCTTCTGGATCAGAGGCTTGACTTCGGGATTATCCGCAGTATCCGGGAGACCGCCAGACTCAAACAGGCAAAACTTGGCGCTTTGGAGAACAGGCTGTTCATTCCCAGGGCCCTGATGCCAACGCCGCCCTCATCCGCGTTGGGGGCGATTACGAGTCTGCCTCTGGCCCTTTTGGAAGAAGGTTCCAAAACGCGGCGGGATATTGAAAGGGTCTGTTTCGGAAAGAAGCGAAAACTCGACCTCCGCTACGAGTGCAACACCGCGATTCAGATCGCCTCGGTGATCGCCAACAACCTGGCCGCCGGCCCACTCCCCGAACTGGCGCGCTCCCAGTTCGACCCCAAAAAAATCTTCGACATCAGTCTTGGCGGCATTCTGACTAAGGATTTGCCACTCTGCCTGGTTTGGAATCCACGGACATTGGCCATGAGTTCATATCTTGAGACGCTGCGCCAAAATCTTATCCGGGCACTGTCCACGGATCAGGAATAGCGCCGCCGGCATCGCAAAGACCCTGCGGCGTGTTGTTCGAGAGGTTCAGATCTGCCTGACGACCTGTTCGACAATGAGGCGGGCGGCATTCGGCCGCGCCAGGCGCAGGGCGGCCTCACTCAGGGCGAGAAACCGTTCCCGGTTTTCCAGAATCGGCCAGACTCTGAACGGGGCATCCCAGGGATCCACCAGCCGGATCGCCGCGCCGTTTTCCATGAGATATTCCCCGTTTCTCTGTTCCTGTCCCGGAATGGGATCCATGATCACGAGAGGTCGGCCCATCGCCAGAACCTCCGCCGAGGTCAGTCCACCCGGCTTGCTGATGACCACATCGGCCGCGCCCATCAACTCGTGAATATGGGATGCAAAACCGTGCACCATCACCGGCATCGTCAGTTGCCTGGCTTTTTGGGTCGCCTGCTCCCTCAGGGTTTCATTGTTTCCGGTCACCACCACCAACTGCGCATGGAGCGGTTCCTTCGCAAACCCGCCCAATACATCGACGATCGACCCGACGCCGAATCCACCGCACAGAACGAGAATGACCGGCAGGTCGGGAACCAGCCCCAGGCGGATACGCAAACCGATCACATCGAACGGAGGCACAAACTCGGGGGCAATGGGGATGCCCGTCACCCACGTCCGCCTCGGCGGCTGGCCCCGGCGAATCAATTGCCGGCGCGCCTCCTCGGAGGCGGTAAAATACCCGTCCACGTTGGGACAGGACCACAGCGAATGGGAGGCGAAATCCGTCACCACCCCGAAAAGAGGAACCGGGGATGCGGTCTTGATGCGTCGTTGTCCCAGTATTTCCAGGGGAAGAAAATGGGTGCAGATGATCGCGGAGGCCTGAACCTCCCGATAGAATCGCTCAAAGGCCGTGGTATTCAATCTGTTAAAGGTGGTTCGAATCCGGCGATGCCAGGGGTTCTGACTCTTTCGATCCGTAAGCGAGTAGAGATAACCCCAGAGTTCCGGCGTCGTGCGCACCATGTTGAGGTATCCCGCCGCATAGGTGGTTCGGAACAACCGCGGAGTGAATTCCAGAATGTCATGCACGACCGGGTTCAGTCCCGACGTGACACAGGCTGAAGCGAGGGCCTCCGCCGCCCGCTTGTGCCCCGAACCGGCAGAAGCATGAAGAATCAGGATTGTCCTGCGGCACCCATCAGGCACACCGAACCTGGCTTTCTTCCCCGTTCGGGTCGTGATGGTAATGGAGATACCCCTCCGCCTGTTTTCCCATATAGAGTTCCAGAAGCCGGGGATCGGTGCGGGGCAAATCCACCACGAGGAGCGCATCGAGCGCCATGTTGAACTTGGGATCCACGTTGCAGGCCAGAACCCGCCCTCCCAGTTTCATGTATTGCCGCATCAGCACGGGAATCCCTTTCCCGTCCGTCTCCAGTTCACTCACCATCTCAGACAGGGTGTCCAAATCCGGAATCCGGCAGGCAACCCCTTTTGCATCGCCGACAGGCCCCCCTTTCATCCTTAACGGATTCCGGGGGTGCACGGCTCGCCGCACCTTCCCATCAAGTTTATTCTGCTCAAAGAAATGGGTCACCAGTTGCCGGGAGATCTCCTGGTAACTGTTACTCATGCTGACGGTTCCGAACAAATTGCGATATTTCGGATTCCTGGCGACATAGGCGCCGATCCCCTTCCACAGCAGAAGGAGGGGCAGGTGCTTTCGCTGGTATTCCTGGCGAACAAAGGAACGTCCGATTTCGATCGAGGGGCCCAGGCTTTCAATATGATCCCACTCATATTTGAAAAGCGTACTGGTGTAGAGGCCGCCCAACCCGAGTTGGGGAAGTATGGTATCGGTCAAACCGAGCCGATAGGCGCCGACGACTTCGGATTTCTTTTCGTTCCAGATAAACAGATGCTGGTAGAACCGGTCAAACACATCCATATCCAGGGCGCTCCCGGTGCCTTCCCCGACAGCCCTGAAGGTCACCTCGCGCAACCGCGCGATTTCGCGGAGCACGCTGGGTATCTGGGTGGCGCCGGCGATATACACACCGTAGTCGCCCGTCTCAACCAATTTCTGATCCGACCGCAACCAGGCGACCTCACGGGTCAATCCTTCAACGGCCCCCATGGCGGCCACCGGAACGGTGCGCGTTTTCCACACCCCTGCCAGCCATCGTTTGGGGGGCGCCGCATGGGCCGCCCCGAGCAATTCGACGCGAAGTTTCATGTAACGGGTGAGTTCGCCGTCGTCCCCAATGGCATTCAGCTTGTCAGCGGGAAGGGCGTTCCCGATGCTCACATGCAGCGGGCGGCCGGTCTTGTTGACCACCTCCCGGGCCAGCATCGCCGTTCGCAACCGGGGATGAATAAGCCCCGCCATGTGAAAGAGCGGACCATTCGCCCCGTCGAAGTGGACGGGAAGCACCGTCGCCCCGCTGTGTCGCACCAACCGGGCCACGGTCTCGTGCCAGTCGGATTCAAGGATCCGTCTCCGGGCCAGATCCAAATGCGCCACTTCACCCGCGGGGAACATGCCCAGTGCGCCGCCCTTCTTGAGCCAGCGCAAACTTTGCCGCACAGGCGCCATGTTTTTCGCCGCCGCCCCGGATCCGCCAAAGGGATCCACCAAAATCATGTGTTTGTGAAGTTCAGGAATCGCCGACAGCATATAGTTGGCCATCACCTTGACGTCCGCTCTCACGGACGTCAGCAGACTCAACAGGACAAGTCCCTCAATCCCGCCAAAGGGATGATTGGCAACAATCAGCAACGGGCCTTCCCGGGGAATGGAGTCAAGGGCGCCCCGAACCAGATCGTAACTCACATCCAGGCGGGCCAGAGCGCGATCCACAAAGGAGCGGGCATCATCCTCCTGCCGGACTTCGTCATACAGGCCGGACAACCTGTCCAATTGAAAAAGGCCTCCCAAAAAACGGTTGGCGATTTGCGCCATTCCCCTGCCCGGCTGAGGCCAGGAGGCGCCCGGAATGATCTGGCAGTCAAGGACATGAGTTGTTTGCATAATGGCGTCATCGTAGATCGTCTCTGTAAATAATCGATGAGGCGACGGTTAGAAAATGATGACCAACCTTATTTCAGGAAATGGCGCAGCCCCATTCCCTGGGACACCGCCACCGGGGGAAGACGGTGGGCCGGAATGAACTTTAACACCCATCCCAACCAGGCCAGCAACCGCAGCAGCACCAGTCGGTCTGTCAGACGATAGGCCCGTCGGCGCCGAATGAACAGGGGTAACATGAACCGGATCAGACCGGTTCCCATCCGGGTTTTTTTGAACCGGACGATAAACACCGCGTGGTTTTCCTTATGCGAAAGATGGATCTGATGGATGAGCGAGCGCAAACGGGATTTCACGGCGGGGTCATCCGCCCTGAAGAAGTATTCGCGCGCCACCGCCATCACTTCATAGACGGCATATTGGGTTTGCAGCCCTTCCAGCGGGAGTCCCATGTCCGCCGCCAGCGCCATCATTCTCCGGAGTTTGCCCAGCGCCTCGTAACCCTGCGCGATTTTCCCCTCCGGATCCCTCACGAAATGCCGCAGGAACAGGCGCATGGTGTCGGTGATAAAAACGGTGTCCCACAGGACATGCAGGAGGGGAGGCAGCCGCAATCGCCTGAAGTAAACCGCACAGCGGGCGTAATCATCCACATACAACAACTCCATGACCACGTCCGACGACAGGCGGAGCAATTCCAGGAGTGAATCCGCCTTGACGCCGGGCAGGCGGCTGGCGCAATACTGCCGCACAACCGAGTCCGCCGACTGGTGCGTCTTGAACATCCCGATGGTCACCGCCACATTGATCTCATTCCAAAGGGATGAGTCCTTGACAAAGGTAATGTGCCTCGATGTGGTCCATCCCCCTGTCTGGCACCAGATCCAGGCGCCCGCCATGTTGCTGCAGGAGGCCAACTCTTGTTCGTAACGCTCATAATCCCACCCGATGAAGGACGGATAGTTCCCGCCCCCCTCGTATTCCCGGCGAGCCTGGAGTTCGATCATCTTGCGGTGCCGGGTGTCGTCGCGAAAATGGGAATTGAGCGGAACATACCGGAAGAAATCCGTCTCCCCGTATTTCATGGAGAGGATGAGCCGGGGGTGGTCAAGTCCCTGAAAAACCGCCTCGAAGGTTTTCCTGTTCCACATCAAATCCCCGATGCGGTAGGCGCCCAGGCTCCAGGTTCGCATGATGAGCGTACGATCCCGGGTTGCACAGGCCGAGAGCAGTCCCTCCACGTAACGCCGGGCCTGCCGGGGTGTGCGAAGGATCGGGCGGCTCAGGAAGTCGCCGCGGACATCCACGCCGTCACACTCTCCGAAACGGGCAATGAGTCCCTGAACCGCCGGAAAGTCCCGGAACAGGGAGTCCGTGGCATCCGTTAGAAAGCGGATGATTTTCCCGTCATCCAATCCCAGGGTCTCATCCAGTTCACGATTGAAAAACGAGATGTCGGTGGTCAGGTAAACCTGGAGTCCCGCCGCCTGCGCGATATCAAAGAGGCGGCCGAATTCCTCACGGTACGAGGCAATCCGTTCGCGAAGCGGCCTCGGATAGGAGGGATGGTTCGTCAGGTGCGCCAGGTCGTCCAGCGAGACCGCGTTGAACCCGAGCGAGGCCGCCGTGCCGGCGAATCGGGAGAAGGCCTGTCGGATTTCCTTGAACACATCCTGCCGGACACGCCCCTCGTGCTCCAGGAATGAAAAGGGAATTTTCGACCAATTGACCGTCCGCTTGGGATGCCCGAGAAAGAAGGGCCCGATCCCGTCAATCATGAACAAGTCCATGTCAGTTAAACTGGTCAAGAGCCCGATCCCAACTCATTTCCTGAGCCGTTTTCAGGGCGTTTCGGCCCATCTCAACGCGTCGTTTTTCGTCCCCGATCAGATCCCTGATGCCGACGCACAGGGGCGCCGACGTGCGCACATCCACCGCCAGTCCGGAGCCGTTTCGCGCGACAATCTCGGCCGGCCCCCCCTGGGTTGAGACAAGGGCCGGCAATCCCGACGCATGCGCTTCCAAAACCACATTGCCGAAGGTGTCGCTCGCGCTCGGAAATACAAACAAATCCGCGCTGGCATAGGCGGCGGCCAGATCCTCCCCCTGCAGAAAGCCGGTCCAGCAGATATTCCTGTCCCCGGCTTGTTTCCGGAATGTGGCGAGTTCCGGGCCGTCTCCCACCACGACCAGATCCAGGTTGGGCAGGGTCGTCCGCGCATGTGCAAAGGCCTCAATCAACGTCTGGATATTCTTCTCACGGGAGACGCGCCCCACATAAAGTAGTTTGAGGTTTCCGTTCAATCCATAGCGCTTCCAGAATTTCACATCCCGCTTGCCGGGGTTGAAACGGACGAGATCGACTCCTCTCGGCAGCACTTTCAGCCGGGATTTGTCGAACCCGTTTTCAATCAGGAGTTTCCTGTAATATTCGCTGGGAACGTGAATCCGTTCCATCTGCCCGTAAAACCATTGCATGTACCGCCAGGCCAGTTGTTCAAGCACCTCGTCCTGGGTAAGACACTTGACGTACTTCGGGAAGTCCGTGTGGTAGATTCCCACAGGCCGCAATCCCAGCAGCCGCGTCGCCGCCAGGGCCGTCAACCCCATCGGACCGGGTGTCGAAATAATCACCTCATAGTAATTACCCCGCTCCAACGCTTCAATGATATCCAGGAATGGGGGGAAGACCATTTTCTGGGACTCATACTCCGGCAGGGAAAAGGTTCCCAGGGGCGGGAAATTGATGGTCTCGGTTCCCGTGTCGGGCGGGGATTCCATGGACGTCATCACCGTCATCGGCCAGCCGCGATCCCGGGCCTTGGCCGAAAGCATCCGGATGGTGTTGGAGACTCCGTTCACATCGCTGAAGGTATCGGTGACCCAGGCGCGTCGATTGCTGCGCTCCGGAGCGAACAGACATCCCCCAAGACGCGTTGCGGCCTCCTGAAGAAACCGTTCATCCTTGTGCTGAACTCCAAACGCCGTCAAATACGGGGCGATACCCAGCATTACGGTGCTCATCGAGGCCAGTGTCTGAAAACCGTCCACCACGCGCCCTCCCTCCACATGCCGGAGGAATTGCTGAAGAAAGGCATACCCGAGTTCATGACTGATCCGGCTGGCCGTGGCAAAACTTTCCACATCGGGGCCGACCCGCCTGCTCGCCCGGTCATCCGGACGCGAGGCTTTCCCGCGCAATTTGGAGAAGGACTCCACCAGCAAACGCTCCCCCACGCTCAGTTTCCGGACACGGTATTTCTTCACCACCCGTTCAGCCCAGGCCCGGACAGGTCCGGACGTGGTCTCGGGTTCCTCATACCCGCTCAGAAGACGCTTGAATAATTCACCCAGCACCGAGGCGCCCGCCGCCTGATTCATGATGCGGCTTCGATAATACTGGTAGGCAATATTGTAGAGACTGTGGGCCAGGCGCAGACTGGTTCCGGAAACACCCCCGGGTTCATGACGCCCCGCCCGCAGGTGCCCCAGGAATTCCTGCACCGTGTCGGCGGGCGGGGTGACCGTGAAGGCGCTGGCCGCGTAAAGACCGCTGTGATCATCACTGCCTCCCGTAAACCGCTTTACCCACGGCTCCTTGCCATGGGGCTGGAGTCCGTGCCGGTCGGACATCTCCCAGAGGCGATCCTGGGTCAGGCGGGAAAATAGCGCCACGGTCAAATCCCCCGCCCTGGGGTGGCGGGATCCGTTGATGGCCTCGAAACGCTCGAACAACAGGAGCAGTTTTTCGACATGATCAACCGTCAACTCATCATTGACCCTGAACAGGGGGTGCGCGATGACATGCAGGATCGACTCATCGGCCAGGTATTTTCTCAGGTCGTAAATATTCTGCCGGATCGTCTGCAACTCCGCAAACTGCCTCTCGGTGATGTCCTGAACCAGACAATGAATCTTGCAGCCATCTTCGGGAAAATAGGTGGTCAGTTCCGCCGAGACAAAGGTTCCCGGCAGATGGGCAATTTCAAGCGCCCCGTCAATACAGTTGTGATCCGAGATGGTGACGAAATCCATCCCCTTCTCCCGGCACACACGATACACGTCCGCCGGTTCGGTAAAACATTCCGGTGCGCCAATCCGGCGCAAAAACCACTCGGTGGGCCGGTTGGAGTGCTTGCTGTGCACATGAAGATCCACCTTCATGGCCTTTTGCTCTAACGCTGCTTGCATCTGGCAGAATCATCACCAAACTCTGTTAGTTTGATGTGAGCCATTGATGAGAATTTCACATCCCGAAACAATCCCCATTCTGACAGTCATCCGCCATCATCTTGACCTCGGTTGTGCTGTCATGAGATCATTTAGACAAACGCCTCACTGCAAATAATACGAGGCACGATGGACTCATCGCTATCCAGCATACGCCGCCCGGCAGCATCCTTGAGGGCATGTTGGTTATAAATCTGGATCAATGATTTCAGAAGGGATTCGCCGGTGACACCGTTCCGCCGCAACTGGTTCAGCTCCTTCTTGACCGCCCCCGTCAGACTACCGCGGAAGGCCTTCTCCAGAATGTTGACCTGCCGCCTGACCTCCTCGTCCTTTGATAAATCAAAGAGAAGCCTCAATTCCCGCATGACATAGAGTTGTCCGTGGGTCAGATTGAACACATGGGACCGCTCCGCCTCCCGATGTCTGACTTCCTCGGCAAACTGACTCTGAACAGCCATCACGGCATGATTGTAATCGGCAGGTAGCGGTGCTGCTTTCGCTTCAGGCGAACACTTAACACGACCCAGCACCTTGGGCACATCTCTGGAAACAATCTCACCCTTTTCATCCAACTGAAACAGTTGCTGGAACCGGCCCGCCTGGCAGAACACAAACATGCCGCGGTCACTATCGCCGCGCGCGGTCCTGATACCATCCCGCAAATTCGCGACCCGCTCAAATTCAGCGGGGTCATCCTTGCGCAACTGCCGGAGTATTTCCTCGGCCTCGTTCAGGTCAAGGAACTGATCTTCAGCGCCACCCCACAGATCAAGTTGCACCGCGCCACCACCCTGGGTCTCATAGATGGCATACATGGCATCCGAGTTGATCTGTTCATGCTTGTCCAAGATCTGCGCATCTTCACCAATTGTATCGTGGATCTCCTGAATTCGACGGTCCAACTTCTCATGCAGCCCAAGGTTTTTATCCAACTCGGTCTCCGGCAGGAAATTGAACCCGCGCACGATCTCATGATCCGAACCGATACGGTCAATACGACCAAACCGCTGGATCAACCGCACCGGGTTCCAATGGAGGTCATAATTGATGATGTTGTCGCAGTCCTGAAGGTTTAGACCTTCAGCCAGAACATCGGTGGCAATCACCATCATCAACTCCTTCTCCCCAGCCACAAAGCGATACTCGGGATTCGCCTTCGGCGCAAACCGCCCCACCACACGCTCCTTGCTCTTGTCACCACTGAAAATCACTTCGATGTCATCCCGTGCCCGATTCGGGTTCAGGTTGTCAAAGAGGTATCTCGCCGTGTCGGCATACTGGGTAAAAATCAGGCACTTGGCCTTATGGATCGGCTTTTTCGCCAAATGCCCCTTCAAGGTTTTCAATTTCGCATCCTTGTCCGGGGTGATATCGGAAACCAACTTTAGGATCTTCTTTAAAAGGTCGACATCGTGCTCGATGTCCTTCCGCAGCGCTTTGGCATCGAAGTCATCAATATCATACCGCTTCGAAACCTCTCTCAGCGCATCCATGAAAGCGTCTTCTTCCTGCCCGTCACTTTCATAAAGAACGGACTGGGCATCTTCCCCTGCAGGCATAACCCCGGCATCAAGGGCACGAACAAAAGACTCATGAATCTTGAGAAGACGTTTCACGGTCTCCTGAAACGCATAAACACTGGACTCAAACCGTTTAAATAGGAGAATCCTCATCAAGCCGCGCAAATTGGCTCCTGCCCGTTGCAGACTTACATACGGCTCTTTCTTTTGCTTTTCCGGCCGGACATAGTGCCAGAGGCCATACCGGGCATAGGTCAATTCGCCATCCGGCTTGGCCTTAACGGGTTTCCCTTTCCGGGATTTACCCAAATAGCCACGTAATTCCTGATAGAGCCCCTGATAGGTATCCTCAATGCTGTACTCAATGGTTTCAAGCTCCCGCTTGGGGAAGAATTGATGTTTACCCCCAACCAACACGTACGCCTTGCGTTTCCCTTGTGAATAGTCCTGAAAACGGGCAGGATCAAGGGCTTCATGCGTCTCGGCATCAAACCCGTACCAGCGCAGGATATGCTGCCGGGTACGGCGAATCAGGATGTTCGACAGCAGATTCGGAAGCTGGCGTTCGCCCTTATCGATCAGCTTGAAATAGTCTTTCAGGTTGGGCGGATCAATCGGGAGATCCGTCTGGTCTTCGGGATGGAACAACTTGATCTGGTGGAAGACATCCCAGGCGCTCTTATTGCGCGGCGTGGCGGTGAGCAGACAGCAACGGCGCCCGGTTGACAGGAACGTTTGGACCACCTTGTAGCGTTGAGTATCAGGATGCCTGAGGTTATGGCTTTCATCCACAAGGATGAAATCACGGTCCCGGTACTGAACATCCTTCAGAAGCCGGGCGGCATCGTCCGTTCCATCATCCCGCAAATACCCCATCGACAGAACACGGGCATTGAGTTGATAGACTTCATTGTAACGCTCCCACATTTCCACGAGAGGGGCCGGGCAAATGATCAGGGGTCGGGCATGATCCGTCCGCTCGAAATGCTTTACAATCGCGGCGCCGATATAGCTTTTCCCCAGCCCCACCACATCCGAGACAAACCCGCCGCCATAATCACGAATGATCTGGACCGCCTGACGCACCGCCACTTTTTGAAAATCGGCGAGTTTCCCGAAGATCTCATCATCCCAGAGCAGTTCCTGCTCCTCCTCCGCCTCCAGGCGATCCTTCACAAGGGAATACAGCGTCTTCAGGTAGATATCGTAGGGACGAACCTCGGCGGCCGCCCAGGAAGATTTCAACTCCACCATCAGGGTCTCATCAAAGTCCTGCGACTCTTTCCAAAGTTCATCGAACCAGCGCACCAGTTCCTTGTGATTCTGGTTCCCCTGAACCATCACGTTAAGTTCCGTATTGTGTGACAAGCCGGCGAGGGTCAGGTTTGATGACCCC
>CAYHEL010000018.1:0-16007 GCA_964355415.1 uncultured Verrucomicrobiota bacterium
CGCGTCGAATGCCCTGAGCAAAGGAGCAAAGC
Source organism: uncultured Verrucomicrobiota bacterium (assembly GCA_964355415.1). Lineage (GTDB taxonomy): Bacteria > Verrucomicrobiota > Kiritimatiellia > CAIKKV01 > CAITUY01 > JAABPW01. Next base: position 33 of record CAYHEL010000018.1, read on the forward strand.
GACTGCGTCGAAGGGCCTCTTCAAGTTTGAATAGAAACATTGAGATTGTCATAATGAGTCCATGCTTTGGTTCGTCTACATCCTACGCTGCTCCAACCAATCCTACTACATCGGCCACACCTCAAATCCCGAGGCCCGATTTCAGAGACATAGGAACAACGAAGGTGCCCAGCACACCGCCACCTACCCACCCGAAGCCATTCTCTATCGGGAACAATTCGATTCCGAAACCGATGCTATCCGGCGTGAACGGCAACTCAAACGATGGACCCGCGCCAAGAAAGAGGCTCTTATAGCAGGAAATGCCGTGAAACTACGTTCATTAAGCATTAGTCATGACTGAGTTCTGCATCCCAATCCCCATGTTCTTCCACTTATCATGAAACTCACACCCGCCTTGCCGTGTCGGCGAATTGAATCGTTCAATCTGGATGACTGGGCTGCGGTTTCCCGGGCCTTCAACGGGGCGGTCTTCGTCCCGTTTCAGCAGGGTTGGACCGGGCAGCCGACCCCGGGGTTCCGCCCGGCAAAGGCATCCGCCGCCTGGACGAACGATTCGCTCATCATCCATGCGGAACTGAACGACGACGACATCTTCAACACGATGCCCGTGAGCCGCTTCAACGCCCTGGCGATCCACCAGGGCGATGTCTTCGAGATTTTTCTCCAACCGGCGGGACAGGAGGCGTACCACGAAATCCACATCACCCCGAACAACCATCAGGCTCAACTACGCATCCCCTTCCCCGGCGCCCTCCAAAAATTGAGAGCCCGGTTCGCCTCAACCGACGCCCTGATTGAGACGTTCAAAATCTGGAGTCCCGTGGTGGAAAGTCGCGTCAAAATCGACACGGCCTCGACGGTGTGGCGGGTGGTCGTCACAATCCCCTTCTGCATGCTGACCGGAATCCGCCCCGTGACCGGAGAGACGTGGCGCTTCTCCTTCAGTCGATACGACTACACCCGACCGGATCCGGAACCGACCTACTCGTCAACCTCGCCCCATTCGGCCATCAATTACCATCGCGTCCACGAGTATGGCGCCCTGGAATTCTCGGATTAACACTAAAAAAAGAAGTACCTGATCTGCGGCGGGTTGTGTACACTCCTCCGTTTTTCGTCGACTACAGGATTGTCGGGCGCATCGGTATTTTCGCCCTCGAGATTTGATTATTTGAACAAGGATACGCGTATGTCTGTAAGACTTAATGATCTTGGAAAGGCCGTCAGGGAAACCCAGTATGCGGTTCGGGGTCCCATTGTCTCCCGCGCGGCCGACTTGGAACGTGAGGGACGCGACATCATTTACTGCAACATCGGGAATCCCCAGTCCCTGGGCCAAAAACCCCTGACCTGGGTCAGGCAGATTCTGGCCATTACCGAATACCCGGACTTATTGGAGGGCGGAAGCGGCCTGTTTCCCTCCGATGTTCTTGAAACCGCCCGGTTGATTATCGAGAAGAGCAAATACGGTCTCGGCGCCTATACCGAAAGCAAGGGGTTGCGTTTTGTCCGTGAAGCCGTGGCGAACTTTATTAAAAAACGGGATGGCATCACGGCGGATCCCGAAACGATCTTTCTGACTGACGGCGCCAGCAAGGGCGTCCAAACCGCGCTGGAAGTCCTCATTTCATCCGATCACGACGGGATCATGGTTCCCATCCCGCAGTACCCCCTTTATTCGGCCACCATCGCCCTGTATGGCGGAAGACGGGTGGATTACCTCCTTGAGGAAAAATCCGGCTGGAAATTGACGCGGGATCAACTTGAAGACGCCTACCAGAAGGCCGGCCAGGCGGGAATACGGGTGCGGGCCCTCTGCGTGATCAACCCGAGCAATCCCACCGGGGCGGTGCTGGATGAACGGGAGATCGGGATGGTCATGGAGTTCGCCGTGAAACACCGGCTTACCCTCCTGGCCGACGAGGTTTACCAGGACAATATTTACAGGCCTTCGGATCGGTTTATCTCGTTTGCCAAAATATTGGAGACGTCTAACATCCGGGATGTTTCCCTCTTCAGTTTCTATTCCTGTTCAAAGGGCCTGCTGGGTGAATGCGGACATCGGGGCGGGTATTTCGAATGCCGGAACATCCCCGACGATGTCCTGGCCGAGATCACCAAACTGCAGTCCGTATCATTGTGCGCCAATACCGTCGGACAAATACTGACCTTCCTGATGGTCACCCCGCCCACGCCGGGCCATCCCTCGTTTGACAATTACATCCGGGAACGTGCGGCCATTCTCGAGTCCCTGCGAATCCGGGCCGGAATGGTGGCCGAGGGTCTCAACCGGGTTCCGGGAATGAGTTGCCAGCAGGTTGCCGGGGCCATGTACGCCTTCCCGCAAATCAGCCTGCCGGCCGGCATGACCGACGATGAATACTGCCTGCGTTTGCTGGAGGAGACGGGAATCTGCGTGGTTCCAGGCTCCGGCTTTGGCCAGGCTCCCGGCACGTTTCATTTCCGTATGACCATATTGCCCCCGACCGACGTTCTCAAATCGGTTGTCGACAAGCTCGCCCGGTTCCATCTCACGGTTTCGGAGGGAGTCTCGCAGGCAGGAGTCAGGCGTCCATGAGTCAGGCGTGCATTTTTTGCAGGATCATCAAGGGGGAAATCCCCGCAACCAAGGTGTATGAGGATCACGATGTTCTCGCCTTCATGGACATCGGGCCGGTCGTGAAGGGTCATACCCTCGTCATTCCCAAGGCGCATTACAATCCCCTGATGGAAACCCCTCCCGAGGCGCTCCATCCATTGATCACCGTGGTTCAGAGGATTGCCCGCGCCCAAATGCAGGGGCTGCGGGCGGATGGGATCAATGTCTCGCAGGCGAACGGAACCGCCGCCGGCCAGGTCGTCCCCCATATTCATTTTCATGTGATTCCCCGTTTCGCCGCGGACGGATTCCACGGCGACTGGATTGCCAAGCGCTATGAGTCACCCGAGGAGATGAACGACTTTGCCCAACGAATCCGCCAGGCGCTCATCTGCCCCCTCCCTCCACAATCATGCAACAACTAACTTTTGAAGAAGCGCTCGCCCTGATCCTCCGGACCGACACCCGGTACCCGAAGGAGGCCTATGTCTTCCTTCGCCTCGCCCTTAACTTCACGATTAAATCCCTGAACAAACCCGATCAGGGTCCTGCCCGGCATATCACCGGGCGTGAACTCCTGGACGGCATCCGCCAATACGCCGTTCAGGAATTCGGCCCTCTCTCCCGCACCGTCCTCGCCGCCTGGGGCATTACCCGAACGGAGGATTTCGGGGAGATCGTCTTCTCCCTGGTCAGTCACGGCATCCTGGGGAAAACCGATCAGGACAAGAAAGAGGATTTCAGCAACTGCTATTCCTTCCACGAGGCCTTTGTCGCCCCTTTTCTCCCCGCCGCAATCCGAAAAACACAACCTGCCGCCAAACGCAGACAACCCGTCCGCAAACCCGCCGTGAAAGATTCTCCATGAAAACAATCACTCTCCTCGCCCTAGCCTTTTTCGGTTTCGGGTTTACCCAGATCTCCGCGTCCGCCGACGCAACCGGCGCGGCCGCCCTCAAGACGCTTAAGCAATCGGATGACAAGATAAGCCGTTTCCCCCTGGATAACGGGATGACCTGCCTGCTCAAGGAGGATCATTCCGCGCCGGTCGTCTCAATTCAGATCTGGGTCGGATCCGGATCCGTTCACGAAGGCCACTGGCTGGGCGCCGGCCTGTCCCACTATGTTGAGCACATGGTGTTCAAGGGAACCCCCACCCGCAAACCGGGTGAGATGGCCAAAACCATTATCGGCCTCGGGGGCAAATTGAATGCCTACACCAGTCTGGATCGCACCGTCTTTCACGTTGACCTGCCGTCGCATCACTGGAAGGACGCGCTGGCGGCCCTGGCCGATGCCGTGATCAACGCCTCGTTTCCCGACAGCGAATGGGCCCGGGAAAAGGATGTCATTCTGCGTGAATTCAGCATGGGACAGGACAATCCCGATCGGCAAATCAATGAACTCCTGTTTCAGACCGCCTTCACCGAGCATCCCTACCGCCTTCCCGTCATCGGCCTCCGCGATGTGTTTAAGGCCATGACCCGGGAGGATCTGATCGCCTTCTATCATCAGCGGTATGTGCCGGACAACATGGTGGCCGTGGTCGTCGGCGATATTGATTCCGCCGACGCAAAACAGGCGCTCACCCAAACCTTCTCGGCCTTCACCCGCCGTCCCAACCCCCCGGTTTACGTCCCCGTGGAGCCGCGTCAGACAGCGCCCCGTTTTGTCCGCCAGGTCGGCCCCTACAAAGTCTCACGCCTCGCCGTCGCCTTCCATACAGTCGCCTTGTCCGACAACGATGCGCCCACCCTGGATCTGCTTGCGGCCATCGTCGGGGGCGGCCAGAGTTCGCATCTGGTGCAGGACATCAAGGAGACCCGGAAACTGGTTCACAGTATCAGCGCGTCATCCTTTACCCTGCGTGATCCGGGCCTGTTCTGCGTGAGCGCCGAACTCGATCCGGCCCGGGAGATCGAAGCCACCCGTGCCATCACGGACGCGATCACCTCATGGGCAAGAACGTCATTCTCGAAGGAGGACATTGAAAAGGCCCGGCGCCTCATGCTGGTGGGGCAACTGGCCACGCTCCAAACCATGCACGGCCAGGCGGCCAGTTATGCCGAGGGTGAACTCTTCATGCGGGATCCCCGTTACGCCGAATCCTATCTCGCTCGTCTTCAGGCTGTGACACCCGCCGATCTCAAGGCCGTGTCCCTCGCGTATTTTCGACCCGAAAACCGGGTGACGGTTATCCTGGGACCGGAACAGACACCGTCCGCGCCCCTGACCCCCGCCGTCCTGAACCCGGCGTCCCGGGTCGCGAAACTCACCCTCCCCCATGGCGTCCCCCTGATTGTCCGGGAGGATCACCGGCTCCCGTTCGTCACTGTCTGCGCGGCCTTCAAGGGCGGGGTCATCACCGAGGAGAAGACGACCAGTGGTATCACTCAACTGATGTCCGATCTTCTCATCCGCGGCACGGCCAACCGGTCCGCGGCCGAAATTGCCGGGAGTCTTGAAAAACTCGGCGCTGATCTCTCCCCCTTTTCCGGATACAACAGTGTCGGGCTGAGGGGCCGGAGTCTGGCGGGTGACGCCCCCTACCTGATGGAGGTGATGTTCGACTGTCTGGGAAACGCCACGTTCCCCGCCGACGAAGTCGAAAAACAAAAGACCGTCCAACTGGCCGCCCTTGACAATCGTTCGGAGCAACCGCTCAGCGTCGCGACCGACGCCCTGAACGGGATCCTCTTTGCCGGCCACCCCTACCGCTTCCCGCCCCAGGGACTGGCCGAGTCCGTGGCCAGGCTCAACCCGGCCAGTCTAAAGGACTACTATCGGCGCCAGTTGGTGACCGGGAACATGACGCTCGCGATTTTCGGTGACATCACCGCGAAAGACGCGGAGTCCCTGGCCGCCAAAATGATGCGGCAAATCCGTCGCGACCGGGCGCCGACCCGGCCAGGGTTGATTCCCGCGCCCGTTCTTCCGGCCCGGGTCGAAAAACAGGAACCGCGCGAGCAATGCATCGTGATGTTCGGGTTCCCGGGCGTCGGTCTTGCCGATTCGCGCCGGGACGCCCTCTCCCTTCTTGAGGCCGCGATGAGCGGCATGTCCTCCCGCCTCTTCGAGACGGTGCGCGACAAGCGCGGTCTGGCCTATTACGCCACCGCACGGCAACGCATCGGCCTGGACTGCGGCAGTTTCACGCTCTTTGCGGGCACGCGGATCGACGCCCTACCCGAGGTGGAAACGCTGATTCGCGCGGAAATTGCGCGAGTCGCAACCAGGGGGCTGGAGGATGAGGAAATCGCACGGGCCCGGACGACGATCATCGCCGAACAGGAGATGCGGCTTCAGGACAATGCCCAACTCGCCATGGAATGCGCCCTGGATGAGTTATACGGACTGGGATACGACTATTCGTTCACCACCAGGGCTCGCACGGAAGCGGTCACTCCGGAACAAATCCGGCAGGTCGCCGCCTCGATTCTCTCCACCAACAAACTGGCCCTATCCGTGGTTCTTCCCCTCCCGGCGAAGTAGGGGCGTCATCCCGCAAATTGCAGGTCATACAGGCGCTTATAGTGGCCTGCGGCCTTCAGGAGTTCATCGTGTGTGCCGGCCTCAACAATCCGACCCTGATCCAGGACGATGATCTTATCGCAGTCAACGATGGTGGACAACCGGTGCGCGATGGCAAACACCGTCCGGCCGTTCATCAACTCATGGAGCGCGGCCTGAACCAGACGCTCGGATTCGGTATCCAGGGCGCTGGTGGCTTCGTCCAGGATCATAATCGGGGGATTGCGCAGCATCGCCCGGGCAATGGCCAGACGCTGTTTCTGGCCGCCGGACAGCCGCACCCCGAGGTCGCCAACCCTGGTTTCGTACTGTTGCGGCATCTCCATGATAAAGGGATGAGCGTTGGCCCGCGTGGCGGCCGCCATGATCGCCGCCCTGTCGGCGCCGCGTGATCCATAGCCAATGTTATTCGCCACCGTGTCGTTGAAAAGGATGGTGTCCTGTGTCACGATTCCCATCAGACTGCGCAACGAGGGAATCGTCATGTCCCTGATATCCTGACCGTTAATCTTCAGCGCCCCGCCCGAGACGTCATAGAAGCGGGGAATCAAACTGACAAAGGTGGTCTTGCCGGCGCCGGATCCGCCGACCAGGGCAATGCGCTGGCCGGCCTTCACGTCGAGTGACACTCCGCCCAGAATGGTTCGATCCCCGTAGGAGAACACCACCTGGTCGAATGTGATCGCGTTCACGGATCCGGTGAATTTAACCGCGCCGGGTTTCTCCTTCACGTCCACGGGAGTGTCCAGTAATTCGAATATCCGGTCGGCGGAGGACAATGCCTGCTGCACTTGAAGATGGATGCGGCTGATCTTCTTCACCGGCTCATACATCATGAAGAGCGCCGCCGCATAGGTCATGAACTCATTGAACTGCATGCCTCTCGCCCAGACATAGATCAGAACCGCACCCACGCCGATACTGGAGATAAACACAATGATCGGTTCGACGGACGCATTGGCCTTTGCCACCCTCATCGTGCGGCGAAAGAAAGCGAGGTTCTGTTCTTCAAAACGGGACTGTTCATACTCTTCCATCCCAAACGCCTTGACCACCCGCACGCCGGTGATCATTTCCTGCAAGACCGACACCAGATCCGCAACCCGCTGCTGGGCCTCGCGCGTGAATCGCCTAACCTTGCGCCCGAATACGGCCACGGGAAGAATGCAGACGGGAAACAGAACGAGGCTGATCAGGGCCAGCCAGGGATCAATGTAAACCAGATACCCGACCGCTCCCATCAGGGTGAGCGGTTGCTTGGCAATATCTTCCACCACCACGGACACCGCATTTTCCGCCGCCATGGGATCGTTGGTCGTGCGGGCAATCAGTTCACCGGTCCGACTGGAAACAAAATAGGACAGCGACAATTCATTCAGTTTCCTGAAAATGCGGTTCCGCAAGTCCATCACCACCCGTGACCCGACCCAGCGAATGAAGTACTTGGTGCCATAATCGGCCAGTCCCCGAACCATCGCCACGACCGGCAGGATCAAGGCCGTGGCGATGACCATCGCGCGCGGCGTGGAGGAGTCGAAATACGCGGGGATGCCCTTATAAATAAAGCCCAGAAAGCCGGTGTTCGCCCCCGCGAAGATGGCGCCGAAGAGAACCCCCAGGGCCAGTCGTCCCCAGTAAGGCCGGGTATATCCCAGCAAGCGCTTATACTTCGCCCAGTCGCCGTGATGACCGTGTTCTGAAACAGACATAGTGTCGGCGATGATAGTGCGACCGGCGTCCTAAAACAATCAAAAGTGAGATCACTTCTCCACCGGAACCACGATTCCGCGCATGATGACCTTCTGGCACAGGACGAAAACCAGAAGGGTCGGAAGGGACGCAATCAGGAGGGAGGCAAAGACCACGCCCTGTCCGCTGGTGGACTGGAGTTGGTACAGCCATGGCATGATCGTCCACATCCGCTCGTCCTGACACACCAGTAACGCCATCATGAAATTGGTGTAGGCGGCGGTGAACGCGCCCAGCGCCGTCACCGCCAGGATCGGCGTACTCAGTCGCAGAGTCAACTGCCAGAACAGCCGGAACTCCCCCGCCCCGTCCAATTGGGCGCATTCATACAACTCCTGCGGCAGGGAATCGAAAAATCCCTTCAGGAGGAATATCATGTAGCCGTTGGCGATCCCCGGCAGAATCAGGGCGGAAAAGGTGTTGAGCAAATCGAACTGCCGCAGCATCAGGAAGACGGGAATCTGGGTCACCATGGGCGGAAAGGCCATGGTGATCATCATAAACAACAGGATTTTGTAGGTTGCCCGGGGCCGGTACCGGCTTAACGCATAGGCCGCCAGGGGATTGAAAATGAGGGCGCATAGAACCGACAGTCCGCAATACAAGGCCGTGTTCACGACGGCCCGCCCATGCCACACAACATAGTCCACCACGCTCCGGATGTTACGCGTGGCAAACTCAACCCGCAATGCCCGTTGTTGTGACTGGAATGCCAAATAATGAAAATCACGCTGGGGCGGAAAAATGGAGAGCCAGGAGGAAATTGGAGAGTAAGGAGTTACGCTTCCGGATTTCAGATGAGCATTGAGACTGTCCAGGGAACCGTATTTCCTCTGCAACCAATCACGAAAGCGGAAATCCACCGTATCCAGCGACAGGTGGTCGGCGGAGATCCTCAGAAGCGCGCCGGTTTCAGGATGGCGCCAGCCCTGGAGATAGGATTCCCAATCCGACAGGGCCACGCCGCCTGCGGGCGCCCGGGTCGGGAACGGCGCCACATCGAATCCGGTGAAGGTCGTCCCGTACCGCAGGTTATAGGTCGCCACATCACCGTATTTCGCGCGGAGGAAAGCCTGATAGCCTGGAGCGGCTTCCGGATCGGCGCGAATCCAGGTCAGCCTCAGGATCCCGCGAACAAACCGTTCCCAATCATCGCGTTCCAATTCGGAGGACAGGGCCGCGTCGGGGAGTCTGCGTTCGAGATGAATGGCGTTCCAGGAAGGATGGGTTGTTCCATGGGCGCGGTTATAGGCCGCTATATCACGTGAATACTGGTTTTCGAGGAAGGCAATCTTGTAATACCCCTCGGCGCTGAAATAGTAACGGTTCTCCAGAGGCTGTCGGGCGGCAAACCTCGAAACCGCCTTCTCGAATGCGAATTCCCCGCCTTTCCCTCGTCGTTCCAATTCATTCCGGGGTTGAACAAAAAAGGCGTTCCACCCGACGAACGTGGTTCCCAGCGCCTGGTTGAGCCCCGACATATCATTCCCGTAAACCTGTTCCATTTCCCGCTTGAACGACCTGAGCGCCGAGGGAATCGTTCCACGCGACTGCGGCGCCGCCAGGTAACCCAGTTCAAAGGCGCCGCCAGGCAACCCGCCTGACGTCAGGAATTCACGCCACTCAGACACCAGTCCGGCATCCACCGATTCCGGAAGAATCACCGCCTGAAACATGGGCGTGTCAACCCCATAGGCCCACCGCATCTGGTTCAGCGACTCGTTGAACAAACCCTCGAGATGTTTCCGGTAAAGCGCCTGTTCATCCACCAGAAAAGCCGGAATCACCTTCTGATTCGCCGAATCCACGGCGGACTTCGTACTTCCCGCCACCAGGAGGAGGAAGGGGTAGATCATGGTGATGGAACCGGCCATAAGAAGCGCATACATCGACCCGATCAAGATCCGGGTCTTCCAATGACGACGGCCGATTTGTGATAGAATAGGCATTTTTCTGCTACTGAGTTGTCTTAAACTCGACTTTTGCCAGCATCTTCAACTGTTGCACGGTAAACCCGACCAGGATCACTCCCAGCATCCAGGCGGCGGCGGTGGCGGGACCGAACTGAAGAAAGGCAAAGGCCTTGTACCAGATATGCAACCCCGCCACCTCCGTGTTGGAGGCCCCTCCGGTCATGACCAGAATGTTGCCCGTAGCGGCGTAAAAGGATCCGATGAAGGCGCCCACAAAGTTGATCATGACCAGCGGCCTGAGCATGGGAAAGACGACGAACAGGAGTTTGTCGATAAACGTCGCGCCATCGATGTCCGCCGCCTCGTAATAATCATCCGGTATCCCCTTCAGCGCGGCCAGGTAGATCAAACACCCCGGCCCCATCCCGGCCCAGACCATGGGGATGACGCAGGACAACATCGCCGTTTCCGGGTCCGCCAGCCAATGAAACGCCTCCGGGGTTGTCGCCCACAGTCGGACGGGCAAATGACCCAGCGCCCTCGCGAAAGGTTCCCCGCCGGGAACCAGAATCGGCCAGGCCAGCCGGAGTCCCGTGCCCAGTAGAACCAGTCCCACCCCGATTAAAGCCCAGGCCGGCCACCGTCGTTCATTCAACCAGAGTCGCCGGGCAAACAAACTTGTTGCGGCCATCAGAACCGCCCCCGTCAAAATAAACCCCAGGGCCGGAATTCTCATGACCACGGCATTCAGGACGCCCTGGGACGAGGGATCGAAGAAATCCTTCCAAAGCAGGATGGTGACAATCCCCGTGACCACCGCCGGCAGGTAATAGACCAGGCGGAAAAACAGTTTTCCGACCGGAATCTCCTGAAGCAATACGGCCAGCACAAGGGGCGGAAGAAAAGTCAGGGCCAGCACCAGGACACTGTAGCGGAAGGAATTCAGCACCGCCTGCCACCAATAACCATCAAAGAGCAGGTCTCCGAAATTATCCAATCCGACCCAGGTCGAATCGCCAAGAAGTCGATACTCCTGGAACGCCATGACCGAACCCCTCGCCAGAGGAAGGTAATGCCAGCAGAAAATGGTGAGCAGGGCGGGCAGAAGCAACAGGGCAATCCAGAGGCCTCGACGGGGATGTCTCTTGAATCGGTCCGTAGGGGTCAGGCCATCGGCGTCACGGGGCGTAAACACCCGCATCACCTGCCGGAATCCGAGTCCAAAAGCCGCCAGTAATCCCGCCATGACCAGCGCCGCCGACCAGCGCCGCCACGAACGCTCACCTGGCGACACCACCCCCATCATCTGCTCATTCGCCCGGCGCACCCCATCCTTCAGCATCCCTTGCAGGACATCCAGTCGGCGGCTCCGCTCCGGCGGCAGATGATCCTTCAAGGCCAGCGCCTCCGCCTTCTGGAGAGGCAGCGTCATCATGTCATAGGCAAGGTTGCTGTTTCCGGCATAGGGTTCCGGCTTACCCGTCTCCATGGCGATATCGAAGGTTCTGGCCCACCCGGGTGGCGACAACCTCTCGATCTCCGGGTATCCGAACCTCTTCAAATACTTGGGATGGATAAAGCGGCCCAATCCGCCCTCAACCAGGACGCGGGTCTTGATCGCCGTGGCCTCGGCGCCATCAAAGAAGCGCATATATTCCCAGGCGGCATCCCGGACAGCCGGATCTCTGATTCCGGCAAAGAGGCCCATCATCATGCTGTTCAACTCGGTTCCCCGATCTCCGCGCGGTCCCTTGGGAATAGGCGTCATCCCGGTGACATCGGGATTGATGGTCGAGATGAGTTTTTCGTCCACATAGGCGAACCACATTCCGATCTGGCCGCGCTCCTGCCGGGCGGTGAAGTCACCCGCATCTTTGCATGAATAGCCGCGCCTGATCACGCCGTCCGAATCCACCCATTTTTCCGCGCTGAGCCGGAGGTAATAGTCCAGCGCCTGCGCCGCCTCGGGGGTGTCAAACGCGCACCGCCACAGCCCGGTCTTTTCGTCCTGCACCACAGCCTCCCCGCCGTAGGACCACAGGATGGGCAGCCAGTAATGCGCCTCATGCTTGCCCCTCACCAGAAAGAATCCGTAGGTTCCGGTTTTGGGGTCTGTCAGTTTACGCGCCGCATTCATCATGTCGTCAAGCGTCCAATCGGCGGTGGGATACGGCATTCTTCTGGCATCAAACAGGTCTTTCCGGTACATCAGGACGTTGCCCAGCGCGCCGCCATAGGGCAAGGCCCACACATGCGTTCCGCCCGGACCGGGGCGGCGGATCACGGGCCACAGTTTTGGATTCACCCGGAAATCGAGGGCCTCCTGATCCAGGCCGGGGAGATAGCCGTCCTCCGGGCGATCCAGCGGATAAAGAAGCTGATTGCGTATATAGGTCTCCGACTTGCGGAAGTTCACGTAAAGCACATCCGGGGCCAGACCGCCGGCAATGGCCAGCAAATCGACCTCAACCCCCTTGACGGAAATCCCGGTAAAGCGTTCGAGTTCGATTGAAACGCGGCTCCAGTCATGCACTCCATAGCGGGCGGGATCGGCCTCGTAGCGGGCGCGATACTTCGCCTTAAAAATCGCCGGAAATTCCCTCTTGAAAGTCTCGACGGCGGCAACACCGGCCCGGCTCGCCACATCCGGACTCGTCGGGTCGGGCAGGTCGAATAGTTTGACATGAATGACCGTCGACCCGGCACGATCCTCAATCCATCCGGCCGGGGAACATGACGCCGCCAGGCACCCCAGCAGCCCGAGCCTCCAGACCCTCCTAACAAGTCGTCCAGCCCTGTTCATCACGGGTGATCTTTCGACCCGGGCGTCCTGCCGACGCGTTCCGAGATCCAGGCGGAAAGGGCCTTGCCATTCTTCAGGATGTCCTCGGGAATCGGCGCCTGATCCCGGGACGCCAGATGGGCGGCATACTTGAGCTGGGCCTCGCTGGGAGCGCCATTGACACCCCGAACCGGCGGGGAGGCATACCCCATTTTATTGTGAACCGCCTTGCAGAAACGCTGCCAGGTCTCCTTCTTTTCAACCACCTGATCCAAAATGGCTTCCATTTTGCTGGTCAACTCGTAATCGATCACCCAGGCATGATGCTCCCGCAGGTAGTCAATCAGGGTCTCACCGGGCGGGAGGGGAACGACTTTCCCCTTTTCCTCTTTCACATAACCGCGGTCGGTAATGTTCTTGGTAATGGAGGCGTACGTGGAGGGACGCCCGATTCCCAGTCGTTCCAGTTCCTTCACCAGCGAACCCAGGGTAAACCGTCCCGGCGGTTTGGTTTTTTTCTCCTCGAGCGTTTCCCTGTCCTTGGGCACCCGCTCCCCGGGGCTGACGGGAGGAAGGGTCTGTACCTTTTCCTCATCCCCTTTGCGTTCTTTTTCCTCATCGACCTCGGCATACACCTTGAGGAACCCGTCAAATTTCAACACCCGGCCGTTGGCTTTGAACCTCTCCCCGAGCACATCAAAGAGCAGCAGGGTGGCGTCGTAGCGGGCCGGAGCCATCTGGCTCGCCACCGCCCGCCGGTAAATCAACTCGTAAAGCCGGGCGTGCTCGGGGGTGAGTTGTTCCTTGTCCACCAGGGCGGCAATCCCGGCCGCCGGATGCATATGGGTCGGGCGGATGCCCTCGTGGGCCTCGGCCTGCGAGTTCTTCGACTTAAACTGATTGGGTTTGGAAGGGACGTACAACGCGCCAAATGTGGTTTCGGTAAACTCGCGAATCTGGGCAACAAAAGCGTCATCCATCCGGACGGAATCGGTCCGGTGATAGGTTGTCAGACCATGATCGAACAGCGCCTGGGCGAGTTTCATCGTCTGTTCCGGAGTGAACTTGAGGCGGGCGGCGGCGGCGGCCTGCAGATCCACCGTTGTGAAGGGGGGCTTGGGAGACTGCCGCGTTTCTTTCTGCTCAACCTTTTCGGCTACGGCGTGAGTCTCTCCCCGGATGGCGTCGATGACCGCCTGGGCGTCCGGCTGTTTCTCAAACTTGCCCCTGACATGGGTCGCCAGAAAGGAGGTCCCCTCCTTGTTCAACTCGATGTTCAGGATCCAATACAACGAGGTCTTGAACGCCTGGATTTCGCGCTCACGATCCACGACCAGGCGGACGGCCGGGGACTGGACCCGCCCGACGCTGAAGATGCTGTGAAGGCGCCTGCTGGCCATCGGCGAGAGGATATACCCCACCAGGCGATCCCCCACCCTGCGCCCGAGGAAGGCGTGATAGAGGCCCTCGTTCGTTTGCTCGAAGGGAACGGCCTTGGCGAGGGATTCCTTGAGTCCCTTTTCGGTCACCTCGTAAATCTCCATGCGAAGGCATTCCTTGGCGACAGACTTGACCTCCTCATAGATGTGGCGGCTGATGGCGTAGCCTTCCCGATCCGGGTCGCCCGCGAGCATCACGGTCTCCCCATTGGCCGCCGCCCTCAGTTCATCCGGCAGATGTTTCTTCCGGTCGTGAAAAACAAAGGTCGGCTCATAGGTCTTCAGGTCAACCCCGATGACGCCATTGGGGAGATCCTTGAAGTGCCCGATTGTGGACAGGGCCTTCACGCGAAGAAGGGACTGGATTTTTTTGGCCTTGGTCGGAGACTCAACAATAATAAGCATGGATCATGACGCCTTATGATCGAACCGCCGCATCAGAATCCACACTCAAGCCGGACAAGCGAAGCCATCAACCCGCTTCGGGCTTATTTCTTCACCAGCGCACGGATGGCCTCAAGTTGCCCGGCGCTGCCGAGTTTCTCATTCTTCGCGGCGATGAATTTGGCGTATTCCTTCATGAAGACCTTTCCCGGAGGACGAAGGTCGAAGTTCTTGGGATCGGTTTTGAAGGATTCGCGATGGACACGGCACCAGACCAGGCGGCCATCGGTGTCGATGTTGATCTTCGTCACGCCAAGTTGGGCGGCGCGCTTGAACTCGTCCGCGTTGACACCCTTGGCTCCGGCAATCTGACCGCCGGCGGCGTTGATGCGGGCAACTTCGTCCTGCGGCACCGAACTGGAACCGTGCATAACGAGCGGGAAGTTGGGAAGGCGCTTCTGGATCTCGGACAGCACATCGAAGTGCAACCCCTGTGAACCGCTGAACTTGAAGGCGCCGTGGCTGGTGCCGATGGCGCAGGCCAGACTGTCGCAACCGCTCTTCCGGACAAACTCCTCCGCCTGGGCGGGATTCGTCAACTTGGCATCCGCCTCGGCCACCGAGACGTGTTCTTCCACGCCGCCCAGTTTCCCGAGTTCGGCTTCGACCGAGATCTGGCGGGCATGGGCCGCATCCACCACACGCTTGGTGATCTCGATATTCTTCTCGAACGGCTCCGCGCTGGCGTCAATCATGACCGAACTGTAAAACCCGCTCTTGATGCAGTCCATACAGGTCGCCTCGTCGCCGTGATCCAAATGCACCGCGAAAATCGCGTCCGGGAAAATTTCATCCGCCGCCCGGATCATGGCTTCGAGCATTTTCTTGTTGGTATAGTCGCGGGCGCCCTTGGACAACTGGATAATGAAGGGGGCCTTGCTGTCAATGTTGCCCTGGAACAAGCCCATCGTCTGCTCCAGGTTGTTGATATTGTAGGCGCCAATGGCATAGTTTCCATAGGCATGCTTGAACAACTGCTTTGTCGATACGATCATGGTCTGGTCTCCTTAGGATTACGCCCGCACAGGGCCGTTAAAAGGTGCGATAATTTACGCGATCAGCCCGCCCCGTCAATCTTTTTCGTCCCTATTCCACCGTTACACTCTTGGCCAGGTTGCGGGGTTGGTCGATGGCACACTGGCGGATACGGGCGACATGATAGGAGAACATCTGAAGCGCGACCACCGTTGGAAGAGGCGCAATGAGGTGCGAACAGCGGGGCACCCGGATCACGGCGTCCAGATGCGACTCGGTCTCCGTGTCGCCCTCGGTCACAATCCCGATCACCGGCGCATGACGCGCCCGGCATTCCTGGACATTGCTCAGCATCTTGTCCTTGCCCGCCACATCGTTGACCAGCGCCATCACCGGCGTCTTTTCATCCAGCAGGGCGATCGGGCCGTGTT
Source organism: uncultured Verrucomicrobiota bacterium (assembly GCA_964355415.1). Classification (GTDB taxonomy): domain Bacteria; phylum Verrucomicrobiota; class Kiritimatiellia; order CAIKKV01; family CAITUY01; genus JAABPW01. The sequence goes on from CAYHEL010000018.1 coordinate 15,899, forward strand.
TGAGTTCCGCCGCGTGGTAGCCCTCGGCATGGATGTAGCTGATCTCCTTGAGTTTGAGGGCTCCCTCCAGGGCGACGGGATAGAGCGCTCCACGGCCAAGGAAGAAAAA
>CAYHEL010000019.1:0-15473 GCA_964355415.1 uncultured Verrucomicrobiota bacterium
TCCCCGATCCGGTCGCGATTGATGCGGATCAGATCGTGATTGTGTTCCAGACGGGTCTGGGCGGTGGCGCGATCCTCCGTGGCCTCCCCGATAGCCTGTTCAATTTCCATCACGAGGGAACGCCATTCCGCGCCTTGGGCCTCGCCCTGCTGGAGTCCTTCGTGGAGTTCCTGAAGGGTGTGGCCCAATTCGACAATTTTAGTGTCCAGAAGATGGATGTCTCCGTCCATCTTTTCGAGTTTGCGGGCCGTCCAGAAAACGTCGAATTTGCGGAGTTCGTCACGCAGTTCCTTGTAGCGGCGGGCCTTACCTGCCTGACGCTGGAGTGAGCCGATCTGGCGCTTGACCTCGCGGACGACGTCGTCAAGGCGAAGCAGGTTGGCCTCAGTCTGTTCGAGTTTGCGGAGCGCTTCCTTTTTGTCGGCCTTAAAACGGGTGATCCCGCTGGCCTCCTCGAAGATTTCGCGGCGGTCTTCAGGGCGTGAACTCAGAACCTGGTCGATACGGCCCTGTTCCATGAGGGAGTAAGAGGAGGTGCCGATACCGGTGTCCATGAACAACCGGGCGATGTCCTTGAGGCGGCAGGCGGTCTTATTGAGGAAATACTGGCCTTCGCCTGAGCGAAAGACGCGTCGGGTGACGGTGACCTCATTGTAGTCGGTTCCCAGCGTTTTCTCGCAGTCGGCGAAGGTGATGCTGACCTCGGCCATGCCCACAGGCTTTCGGTTGTCGGTGCCATTGAAAATGACATCCTCCATCTTGCTGCCGCGGAGGGCCTTGGCGCTGGTTTCGCCGAGAACCCAGCGAACGGCGTCGGAGACGTTGCTTTTACCGCACCCATTCGGGCCGACGATAGACGTCATGCCGGGCTCAAAGGATAATGTGGTGGCATTGGCGAAACTCTTGAACCCCACCATATGAAGTGATTTCAGATACACGGCACAACTCCTGGTATTCGGGCACTCTTTGACCCTGCGAAAATGAGGCGGAAAGTTAGCATGAGAAAAGAAGGGCATCAATCAGAAACAGCTTAAGCGCAGCGCCATGCCATGCCGGGTCGCGCAGGGTTGGCAAACAGGTTTGACGGTCAAGCAGGATCGACTGCCTTCTCGCGTCCCGCTACCGATCTGACCGGGACGGCGCCCCCAAAACCACCAGTTCATAGACGCCAATCCAATGTGCGCCGGTCGCCCGGAGTCGAATCGCGACCACATCCCGCAACTGCAGGGCATCCAACATGGTTACGACGTCCCCCTCACTGGAACTCGCCGAGGCCGGATTTCGCGCGACCACAACATCCTGTGCTTTCTCATCGGTGGGGAGTCCCTTGTATTCGTGCAGGAGTATCCACTCCTCGGATTTGCGGGTCAGGTATTCCACGCGGTACTCGTTGACGTAGTCGGCCTCATAGGCCGCCGGAACCCAACTGCCGTCCGGCTGTTTTACACCCGGGAAATGCCGGCCATACTTGCCCCAGTAAATCCCCACCGTCTGGACATCATAACTCGCGGCCTCAACGGCATGATCCTGCACGGCGTGTACGAGTAAATCCACCGTGTAATCAAGAGAAAAAGAACCCGGATACGCCTCTGTCGCCCGATCCCCGTCCGTCAGTCGATTCGCGGCACGCCGGTACTCGGCCGTTCCTGAATTCCCCGATGTGACATGCTTGCCCGATGCGATATTTGAAACCTGAGTCCCCGCCCACGCGGGCGACACCATCAGCAGTGCGGCAACACAGATCCTGATCCCGACGTATTGACTTCTCATGCGGTATTCTCCTTGAGCTATGAAATCGTTATTCTGGTTGAAAGGACATTCGCCTTTTGAGACCTGCAGGTAATAACATTTTCACGTTTGAAGAGTGCCAAAACGGGATCAGAAACGCAATCGCGAATCGAGGATACTGGGAGACGGGCGTTTGGTGAGGATGCCTTTTTGCGGCCAAGGGTCAGCGTAGGACTCTCAACAAGTTCCCGATCTGCTCCATTTGCTCCGGATCGATACTCTGGGACAGCGCCACGGACGCCTCTCTTTTCGCGGCGGCGACGTCGCCTGCATGCCACAGCGCGACGGCCAGGCTGAACCGTACCTCCACCTGGTCTGGCGCGCGCTGCGCCACTTTCCCCAGAAGCGAAACCGCCTCCTGGAATAAACCCAGTTCATACAGCACCTTGCCTAATTCGGTCTGTGCCTCGAGATGGTTTGGATTCATCAGAACCGCACGTTCCAACGCCTCACGCGCCTCCGGCAGATGTCCCAGTTGCCTTAACACCTGTCCCCGTCGGCACACAACCACATCACGAGGCATCAGGGTCTCGGCGCGGGCGAACGACACCAAGGCGTCGGAAAACCGGCCCTGTTGGGCCAGCGCATTGCCCAGGCAGAAGTGGGCTGTCTCATTCGTCGGATTCAATACCGTCGCCCGGCGGAACATCGCCTCGGCACGTCCGGCGTCGCCGCCATTGAACAAGTCAGTGCCTGCCCGCACGTACGATACATCATCCATGAAACGTTCCCGGATTTGGGCGATGGCACCCGCCGGCTGGTTCACGAATTCAGGAATGTTCGCGGCCCGATCCCCGGCGGTTAACTGAAACAAGGTCACCGCCGGACTCGTTTGCCCGTCGCCGTAAAACCGGGCAAGGGCAATCCGGGTATAAGGGCCCCACGCCTTGGTGGCAAAGGCAAGCCAGCGACCGTCGGGTGAAAACGTGTGCCAGGAATTCATCCGGCTCGTGTTGCACCGCAAACGCCGCGCGTCGCCGCCACCGGACGGAATGACCCACAGTTCACTGTCGGGCTGTAACAGCATGAAGTCACGCGCACGGCAGAAGACGATCCAGCGACCGTCGGGTGAATACCGCGGGAAAAAATGACTCGTTCCCCCTCCGCTCGCTCCGATCAGGGGTTCGGCCACCCCGCCCCGCCCCGAGTTGAATGGCACGCGGAATAGGTCATACCCGTAACGCGGGTTGTCGCGGAAGAACTCCGCCGCCTCGGCCTCGGTAACCAGGGCGGACTCCGGATGTTTCAAGTTTTTCAGGTCGTGCGCCGACGCGCGGGCAAACACAATAAATTGGCCGTCGGGACTCCACACCGGGTTGCTCTGTGCGTAACGCGGGTCGTCCGCACCCGGCAGGGGCGTAATCTGGCGGGTCTGGGTGTCAAAGACAGCCAGGATCCCCTTGATCGGGAAAAACAATTGCGAAAACGCGAGATTCGTTCTGGCCATGAAGATCGAACGGTCTTTCACTGTACTGATCACGTATCGTCCATCGGGCGAAACCTGTGACAGCAATCCGAACGTTCCGGTTCCCTCGTCACGCCGGTAGTCGCTCCATGTGAGGATGCGCTCCCGCGTCAGATCGATGGTTCGGGTCACCGGCGCAATGACGTAGGATCCTTTATCGTTGGCGTAATCGACATCCATCCCGAGCGTGCGCCCATCGGCGGAAAAGGAATGGCAGTTTCCGCAGACGGGAAGTCCCTGCAACACCGGCGCAGGCGGTTCTGTCGTCGCAATGGAACCGAATCGCCAGACGATGCGCGAGGGATCCTTGACGGCCTCCGAAAAAGGAAGCGGAACTTCCCGGAAGAACAACGGCGCGTCCAATGGCTCGTGCTCGAGGTGTACCACCGATTCAGGACCGGATCCCACTTGCAGGAGGATGTCCTTTCCGGCCGACTGCGCCACGACCTCACGCCACCATGCGGGTTCCGGCTGCCAGCACGCATCCGGCCCGGTAACCGTGACGATCCTGGTTCGGGCGCCAAACCGGATCGTGAGATTCCAGGGCCCGGCGCCGGCCGTCCAACGAATCAGGGGTGCAGACAGGTTCGACGGCAAGACGGCGCCGTCCGGAGGATGCAGAATACGGGCATTATCCACAGGCGGAACCGCCTTCGCCGCCTTCCAGACAGCCACGCCAATCCCCGCCGCAAGAATAAGGATACCCACTCCTATCCAGTGCGTTCGGCTCATGGCAGAACGAAAGGCTTGCCGGCTTCAGTCTCCTGATAGGTGCGCCACGCCTCCTGATTGGCCCGGTTGTTGGCCATCACCTTCTCCGTGGTGTCCGTGATATCGATCAACCGCGGACACATCCATATCTTGCCCCATGTTTCGCACTCGCCAATCGCGGCCTGAATGAACAGCACATGGCGTCCTGTCGGTAAACGAATCGGGACGTTCTCCTCGATTGGTTTGCCGGATAGGAATACGGCAAAATCCAACTGAGACCTGAAGTGACTGCGCCCCGGCGTCAGCAACGCCAACTTGACCCAACGATCCTTGTCGTTCTCGATCGCCGTCATGTAGAGACCCGTCGTATGGAACTGGCGGTTGTGAACCGCCGCCAGTTCTATGGCAGGAAGATCGGCTGTGAATCGCTTATCCCGCCAGATGTGATTGGTGGCCAGGGATTGGAAATGATAGTCCTTTCCGCCAGCAGTGAATGCGGCGTCCGGTGCGGGAAGGGCCTTGGCAATACCACCCAGTGATGTCAGGAAATCATTTGTCAGATTCCGTCCGGGGATGGGAGCCGTCCATAACCAATGGATCGGCATCGAATTGTCCACAAACGGTGACACCGGAAATCCCGATGGCACGGCGCTCACCACCGGATCAACGGAGATGGATACCGGTCGAACCGGTTCTGTTACGGTGTTGCCCGCAAGGTGGTGCAACCGGTTCCCGGCCAACACGGTCACGCCATCATCGGAAAACGCCAGCGCCTTGACACCCCCGGAGAACTCCCACACCGTCTCCATCCCGGCCGTCGGCTTCACAACACGCGTCGTACGGCCCGGTAACCACAAGAGACCGTTGACCAGAAACGGCGCTTCCACAAGAGGATCCGCCAGGGACAATTCCCCGACGGTCTTTCCTGTGGCCGCGTCCAATGCCAGCAAGGCCGGTTGTTTCGCGGGGACAAACAGCAGCCCGTTAGAGTCAAGAGGCGCCAGCCCGGACGCGCTCACCTTCGACTCCCACCGTTTAGACACGGACGGAACGCCGTCCTTCGTATTGAAGCGCAAGGCCGTTACAGTCGCCCCGCAAAGATACACCGTGCCGTCACCCGCCAGGAGATCGCCCGTTGCGGTCGGCAAATCCTTGACTGTAATCATACCGTCCGCCGCCCGAACCAGGGCGCCCCATCCGGTCACGAAGAAGCCAACGCCATCCAGCCGCAGTTTGGCCGGTGTCCCGTTTGCGTCATTCGGCACGGGATGTTTCCAGAGGGCACTCCCCGTCTCAGCATCGAAGCCGGTCAACTCCGCGCCCTGGATCGCCAGTACGTTTTCACTCAGCAGTGGTGCGGTGATCCTGTGTTCTGGCGATGTCTTACATGAGGCAGTCCAAACCGTCTTGCCATCCGTCAGGTTCAACCGGGTGACGGTGCCGTTTCCAAACACCGCGAACACGGCGCCCTCGCGCACCGCAGGGCACGCCGTCCAACGTGGTTGCACACCGGATTCCTGGTGGATCCATAGGGTCTTTCCGGTGGCGCCATCCACACAGGAGAGCGCCCCCGGACTGCCCACCAGGACGCGCCCCTCGGCCGCTGTTAGTGTCTCCGACGAACCGTCCACCGCCACGCTCCAACGGAGATTGGCTGTCCGGCTCCATGGAAGTGGGGGATGGGCGCCTTCGACAATGCCATTGCCGGAGTGCCTCCAACCAAGGGCCGGTTTTTCAACGCGCAGATCATAAACATAGAGGTTCCCGTAGTGGATAAACAAGCGCCCCTCGGCTACCACCGGCGAAATCGCATAATGCCATCCCTCCTCCCCACCCGTCGGATCCTTCACACTCAACTCGCCGGCTACCTCCATGCCCCCGGCCGTAGGGCGGACCAGGCGAACCCGCAACGGCGTGCGGGATCCAGCCGCATCCGTTGCATACACCATACCTTCAGCGGAAACAACGTTGCCTTGACTGCTCGACGGCAGATGGGCGATGAGTTTGCCGGTTTGAGCGTCCAGACACACCAGGGCTGTCTCCGGTTTTGCGGAAGTCGCCGGCGGTTGGACAACCTGCGTCATGGAAGGAGCCGTTCCGCCGTCCCCAGGGACGGGCAGGGCGTTCTTGTTGGCGATGACGTAGACGCGATCCCCGAACATCGTACCGCCGCCGAATCCGACTCCTCCGGCGCGCGTCCAGAGCGTCTTGAAGGAGGTACCGTCCGGGGCCAGTTCCATCATCCGCAAGGATCCGCCCAAATCAGCCAGTAGCCGTCCGTTGCTATAGACAGGCGGCAGATTCCCGCCGCTCGTCGGCAGTTCCCACAGGAGTTTGCCGGTTTGCGCATCCAGGCAGACGAACCAGGAGATGGTTGGATAGGCTATCAGATCCCGCCCGTTGTGCCGGAAACACACGCCTGAAACATCCATTGCCGAGAAACGTTGTTTCTTGAGCACAATTCCTTTCTCGTCCTTGATGTCGCCTTTGCCTGGCAATTCCCACACCGTCTTGCCATCCCGGATATCCACCGCGACGATCCCCGGCGTTTCAGCGTCACGACTGCAGGTGTTGAAAATGAGTTTATTCTCGTGGCGCGTCGGAGATTCCGGCCAGCCCCATCCCATGGTGCCTTTTCCGGATCCGAATCCCTTCCATGCGTTCAGTTGCCACCGCGCCTCCATGGTCTTCAGATCCATGCCGATGTCGTCCGCAGTCGGCCTCACGATCGCCGCCATGCCATTGTGCACGATGGGGGTGGTGCGGCTGCCGGACCACTTTTTCCAGACAGAGGATCCCGCCACGGCTTTGTCCAGGAGTTTCCCGTCGAGGTCGTACACAAACAACTGCGCGGTCAAGCCGCCGGGGATATAGACCTTGCCGTCCACGACTGCAACATTGGCCCACCCGGCTCCGACATCGGTCTTCCATAACAGTTTCGGGCCGCCATCCGGCCAGGCGCGCAAGAGCCCCTTGGCCGCATAGGCCCCGCTGTTGTCCACGCCGCGGTAACGATCCATATTCTCCGCCTGCACGGTCATACCCCATGTCAACAGCAGCGCCAGAGTCATCGGCCTGGTGACATTTCCTTTTCCCTCACCTATACGCATGTGATTTCTTCCATTCTGGCGGTGCTGAAACACGCCTGTTGAGACCTGCGGGTCATTACTTTTTTGACCGTTGCAGGATGTCAAAACGGTATCTGAAACACAAGCGCGAATGGGACACGTGATTCTGCGGATCTTGACTTGGAGTCAGCATTTTGGTCGAGTGGCCTCATGAAAACGCTTGTTGGTTGTCTCGTTTGTTTGGTTTGGACAACATGGGTTTACGCCAGTGTGGCGACTGAGCCTGGCGATGCCTGTTACAGGCTCACTTTGCAGAAAGCGGTGGGCGCCGGATCGTCCGAGGGTCGCGACTTGCAGGTATCCCTTGATATTCGTGGCGGCAAGGTTGTCGGCGCGTTCGGCAACGCACCGAGGTTTAACAAAATGCCCGCCGAGTTGGATGCGAAGGGAGTGGCGGTGGTTGACGGCAAATTGACGGGCACGTTGAAGGTGACAATAGCATGGGACGGCTGGGCGCCGACGAATGGGAATTCTTTCTCCGCCGAATACGGTCTCGATGCCAGGGTGGTCAACGGACATGTTGACGGAAAGTGGACCCTCGCAGGTTCCGCGCCAGCGGAAGGCGCGGTTACTGGCGCCTCCGCCGCGCGGGCCTCTGACGCCGAACTCATTCGCCTGACACTCGCCTGTGTCAATGCGATAGACCACAACAGGAAAATCGGCGCGCGTGGACTGCACGCCGTCATCGTGTTGAAAGACGGCAAGGCCGTCTCGGTGCGAGCCATCCCCGCCGGCAGTATTGCCGATGTGGGTTGCTCCATGGAGACGCCCAAGTTCGATCTGGCGCTGGTCGATGGCAAATTAACCGGAACCTTTCAGGTCAGGGTAACGCCGCAGGGCGTCTCGGAGCAGAATCCGGTGTGCGTGTACACATACCAGATCCAGGGCGTGGTTGTCGGCGATGGCGCCGGTGGCGCCATGACGGTTGCGAAGGACGGCGCGGCATTAAAAGAGGTCGCCGCTTTCATCGCAACAGTTCGCACTGGCCCTCCGCCGCGTATGGAGGATTGCAGTTACAAGCTTACGCTTCACCATGCGTTGGGACTTGGCCAGTTCATTGACTTGTATCTTGCGACCACGGGCGGAAAGTTGACCGGTGGTTTTGCCAGTAGTCCGAACTTCAATAACGCCATGCACGTGGTGGACGTTTCCAGGTTGCAGGTCGGCGACGGCAAAATTAGCGGTGATCTCGGGGTGACCGTGCTGGCCGACCCGTGGATACCGGCCGATCACAAACCCATCGCCTGCGCATTCACGGTGGATGCCACTGTGGCCAATGGCGAGATCATCGGCAGATTCAAGGGCAAGGCCGGAGAGAAACCGGTGGAGGAGGCGGTGGTCGGCGCGTTGGAGGACAAGGTGAAGTTGGATCCTGTCGTCGGCATGACCATTCGCCTGGAGAACGGCCTCGCGGGATCCGGTAACCACATGGCGCGGGCGTTTGTCACCATGGACATTAAAGAGGGGAAAGTCACGGGCGGCGGCGTATGGAACAACCACGACAAGGGAATGAAGGGGGCCGTGACCGGTGGTGAGTTCAAACTGAACGGCGACGAGTGGAGACTCAAGGTTGAGTTCACTCTGGCCCAGGCAGGCCGTGCGACTCCCGGGAAGTACGTGGCTACCGCGTCGGGCACCTTCGTCGGCATCATGTCGGCGGGCCAATTTACCTGCACGCATGAGGCTGGCCGCATGAAGGAAGGCGGTTTCTGGGCATCGCTCAAACTTGGACCGGTTGCCGAACAGTGACCGATGAAAGGGTTGGGTCACTTCGTCACGGGCGCCAGTAACCCGAACTTGGCTGGGTCAACCAGAGCGCCGGGGGCGAAGGCGGTATAGTCGAGCGCGTAGACCGGCAGAGGGGCCTCGATGACGAGTTTGAGCGCGGGGTGTCCGGCCTGCATAAACTCGCGGAGCCCGGGCCGGTCGCAGTCCCACACAAAATGCGTCACCCCGTAATAACGGGCCACGGCGAAGATGACCCCGGGCGAGGCGTAAGGGAGCCCGACGGCCCGGAGGCCGGGCGGGCAATAGAAAAGCAGTTCCCACGGGTTACGGCTCATCAGGACGGCGTTGCCGGGCAGGCGTTCGCGAATGACTTGACCCAGGGCGTGGTAGCGGGGGAAGCGAGGTTCGGTCGATTCGCGGAGACCCGCCCGCTTGCTTTGCATGGTAGCCAGGCCATCGACGTGGGTGTACCAGACCAGCACGACGACGCCACACACGAGCGCGGTTGCCAAACCGTGTGCGAGGAGGTAGGCGTAGCGGCCCCGACGCGATTCTTGCCAGGCGCGGATGTGCGCGACCCAGGCCCAGCGCAGGGCGAGGCGACTGCCGATCCGTTCGGCGAACGCGCGCCACGCGGCGCCGACACCATCGGCCAGCAACGCCGCCAACAGCAAGCCGAGAGTTGCCGCTGCCGGTAACACGACCGTAGTGAAGCGCGGCATGGCGCGCCAGAAGACAATGACAAACGCCGCCTCGATCAGGATGAGCGCCATCAGAAAGGCGGAAGCGCCCATGTTTTCCCATGCCGGGTGGGGGGCCGGCGGATCGGCGGACGGATCGGCTCGTCGGCGCCGACGCCACCGCCGCACACCCATGAGCGAGAGCGGCATCCACAGCACAAGGGCCACGCTGCCCAAGAGCAGACCGGCGCCCTGGGGGAGTGTCGCGTACCAGTACGGCCAGTGGCGCGGCGGACGCAGCCAAGGCTCAGCCGGTCGACTCGCCGAGTGGCGTGAACGCGCCAGACGGCGGGCGGCGTGTTCCTTGGCGGCTGTGGTACGCAAGGCCGTTTCGATCTGCGTGCCGACACCGCCGAGGGCTGGCCAGTCGCGCGGCGAGGCATCGGGACCCAGGATCAGGGCGCGCAGGTATTCGCTGGTGTTCCGGCGGACGCTGTCGAGGAAGAGTGGCCCATCGCGGAAACGATCAAGGGGCGTAGGCAGGTTGTGGCCCCAGTAGACGCGGTAGAATTCCTCGTCCCAGTCGTCCCACACGCGCTCGTTGAGGCCGAAGAAACTGCTGACGTAGTTCTGGGTGCTGTGGAAAGGGTTGCCGTAGGCGACCGCGTTCGAGATCCACCAGGGCGCCGCGACGAGCGTGAAGGCGAGACAACCGGCATAGAGCCAACGACGCGTAAGAACGCGCCATCCGTGCGCGAAGACGGCGAAGGCGGGCAGCAACGGGAGCAGGACGATTTGCGACCCCTTGGCGTAGTAGGCCAGGCCCCCGAGCAGGCCGCAGACGACAAACCAGGCGCCGTGGCGGCGGGCCGAAAGCAGCGCCGCCGCATAGGCGGTCACCAGCGCGGCGAGCGCCATGTCGCTGAGGATGCCGACGGAGTCCTTGAGGATGGCGACTGACAGGAGCGGAAGAATGCCGCCCACGAGCGCGGCCCAGGCGCGGCGTGTGGCGGCCCCGGCGAGCCAGGCGGCGGCGAGCGGGAGGCAGACGGTTCCGATGGCGAGCATGGCCGCATGCGCCTTGGCCGCATCGGGCCCAAAGAGGCGGAAGACGGGCGCAAGCACGAACGCGAGGAAGGGCGGCCAGTGGTCGTCCGTGCGGCTGAAGTCGCGCGGGTAGGGGAGGTAGAATCCGCTGATATAGGGAACCTTCAACCCGTGGCCGGTGGCGAGTCCGAGTCCCTGCATCGCATAGGCGCCGCTATCAGCGTGCCCGACGTCGCCATTGTTGGCCACGAGCGGAAGGCGGCGCGCGAGTAGCGGTAGCGCGAGGGCCAGGATCGTTGCGCCAACGAGCAGGCCCCGCAACCAGGCGGGAGTTCGGCCCGCCGCCGCGGATGGGCACGCTCGTGTTGCCTCGGGCGTGACGGCCATCAATGGAAGATCCTCAATTTCACGGTTGCAGAGTGCCAAAACGATACCCGAAACGCAAGTGCGACAGGTCAGGATGTCAATGTTTTCAGGGATTATATCAGGGCGCTTTTGTCTCCACTGCCGGAGGGGCGAGTTGGGCGTTGCTTTGCTGGGCGTGCAGAACACTCAGATCCAGATCATCCAGGACGATGACTTCGACAAAGGATGATTGCTTGACGCCGTAACTCCAGACGACCTTGTTTTGGTCGTCGTATTCGAAGATCCCCTGCCAGTCGTGGTTGGAACCGTGGCCCAGCCAGTTGGTTTGGACAAGGTTGCCGTTTTTCAGGCGTTGGAAACCGCAGAAGTTTCCTTCTTTGAGATCCTTGCCGTCGAGGGTTTTCAGCACCTTGCCGGTGTGATCGATTTCGCGCAGGGTGCGGCCACCAGGGCCGCAGGAAACCAGAACACGCTGTTCATCGAGTTCCACAGCCTTGAAGTTGTTGCCGGGGACGGCGGCGTTCCACAGGATTTTTCCATCCAGGGTGCATTCAGCCACACGACCCGCAGCAGCAATGATCAGGGTCCCACGCGCTGTGCTTCGCAGGTGTCGGATCCACTGGAATCCAGGCAATGTAACTTTGCCTAACACAGCATCATTCTTGTCCAGCACGACAAAACCATGGCCCATCCCGGCCATGTCGCGCATGGCCAGAAGAGTCCGGCCATCGGCAAGACGTTCGACAGAATGACTCTTTCCTGTGAGTCCCTTAAATGCCTTCAGTTCTTTGCCGTCGGCCAGAGCAAACTCCTTGTAGCCGTCATCCACCGCCAAAAGGATACGGCCAGCGCCGATAAACTGGAGATCCATACTGTAACCGCCAAAGGGCACCTTCCAATTCTTGGACGGATCATTTTGATCAACGTGGTGCAAGGACAGGGTGCCGTCATCCACCGCCAGGAAGCGGTGTTTGATGGATGATCCAGTCGCGACTTCGGATCCCTCAAGGGACACAAGAAAGAACATTACGAAAAAAATAACTAGTTTCATGATGCATTCCTTTTTCTTAGGGATTCTTGGCGGTTACTGTCACCCAGGCAGGCATACGACCCGCTTCGATCAGGGACATCATATTACCATCAGGATTTTGCCAGGCCTGCCGGACACTGGTGCGCAGTGAGGTCAGGATGGTTTGGTAGTCGGGGTCCTGGGTGTTGGCGAAGACTTTGCCGGTGCAGCGTTCTGTGCCGCCGCCGGTTTTGACTAGGGGTGCGATCAAAAAGAGACTGCGGTCCGGATCCTGGATATCGACCCAGTGCGGCTTGAGGACCAGTTCTGGTTTGGCATGGCACTCCTGGCATCGTTTTTTGAAAACAGTCTGGATTGCGGCATCAAAGCCAATCCCTGCGATACGATCCTTGCGACCAGGAACAGAGCAATTGCCCCCAACAGGCCCTGCAATGTTGCGTGAGGGTTTCCAGGGTTGGATTTCCGGTTCGACAATATCCCCCTCAGGAGTATAACGGTAGGGCGGAACACAACGGTCGAAGATAGGTGCGCTCAGATCGATCCAGGCACACAAATCAAGGTGATCCTGGGCACTCAAGCGGACGCTTTCGGTATGTTTGCCTGTTGTCAAAATCCGTATCAGCGGGGCTACGGTGCTGCCAAATTTGTGAATCTGGGTGATTTCGTTGCCGCCGTCACGGCCAGAACCGGAAGCAAGATTCCTCAGTCTTTCGGCAACCGATGGATCGCGGCAATCCAATCCCTTGGCCGGTTTGAGTCCACTGTGGCATTCCATGCAGTTGCGTTCCAGGATGGGACGAATGTCGCGGAAAAAACTCACCGGCTTGTCGCCCCAGGACACACGTTTGACTGGCGTTGAGGCCGCTTTTCTTGCAGCGATTGGCACTGCCTGGGGACGGGCGGTGGTTGGACGGCCCTCGTGGCAACCCGAGCAAGAGCGAACTTCGCCGGGTTGCAAACTTACCCATGAACGCATGCGCCGGATCTCACGACCTTCCTTATCTAGGAGTTGGAAATACAGCGCCCGATCCGCAGGCAGGCGAAAATGCGCACTGCCGTCTTTCTCAAGTGAAACATCGCCAATAATGCGTTTGGGCGTCCATGAACCACCATCGGAGTACATTGTTTGACCAGCCTGAGTGAAGTATGGCAGGACAAGGTTCTCACTGATGCGCAGGAAACTGGGTTCGCTCAGCGCATCTAAACCATCTTTGACATCGCTCAGGACACAGACGCCTTCGCCAACACTGCGAAAGCCTACCGGAGATAGTTCTGGTCCTTGCTCCGGTGGCTTTTGACAGGCTCTGGGCAATACCGGAGGCCGGGGGCGTGCGCGCAGCGGAACCGGTTGGTGCGAGGAAAAATTCGGATCCCGAAACAGGAGTTCCTGATTGCCGCAGCCATCAAAAAGATAGATTCCAAAACCAGTCGCCTCGTACTGGTTGGGCGAATAGTCATAACCGCACAGGACGAGGTCCTCGGCCAGGGGCCAGGGATCGGCAAACCAACCTTGGTCCTGGCGCTGAGGATGTCCGGTGTTGGGAATCCATTTTGTCCACGGCACCAGGGGTTTGATCGCCTGCATATCGCGAAAGCCTCGTTGCGGATCCAAAACGCCAATGATGCCGCGTTCATAGTTATAGTGTTGCGAAACGATCAGCATCATATTCTTGCTGCCAGGAATATCGCGGGCATTGGTGAACATGATGGGATTGCCGACGTGCTGGCCAAAGACCGGTTCGGCATAGGTGCCATCAGGCCGCATGGCCCAAAAGGCGTGATTATTATTGAAAGAACGTTCATTGTATTCCCAACGCAGGTAGCCGATACGCCCATCATTTAAGAGGCGGGGGTTATAGTCACCGTTCACGTTGTTGTTCAGGCGTTCAAGATATTTGCCGTCTGGTCCACAGGCATAGATGTTGGCAAACATCTCGTTTTGGCCCTGGTTACATTGGACACTGGATCGAGAGCGATCCGACATGAAGGCAATGCGTTCATCGGCCAGATAGCACGGCGCGGCGTCATGAACTGCCTTGCCCTGAGTGATCTGTCGTAGTTCGCCATTTGCCAGGTTGAGTTCATAAATCCAGCCAGATCCCATCGTGGCAAAGGAATCATGCCCGGGTCGGCAGGCCCCCTTGGAAAAGTCGAGATCGCCGTGGGTCCAGCCCAGCACCAAGCGTCCAGCGTCAAAGTGGAGGTCAAAACCACGCACGTGTCCAGGATCGAGTTTTCCCTTCAAAAGTGGCCGAATGGTGCCAAAGGTCTGCCCACTGGGGTCAAGCGTCAGAGCCTGAATGTCCCCGCCTGGACTGCCCACCCATGGCATGTGAATGCTGGAAACATCCGGAAATCCCATGCCGTCTCGACGGGTGTAGAACAGCAGTTCTTTCACGTCCCAGGCCGGATGCTTGAACACCACCGAGCGAATCATCCAACGAAGTCTCAAATACGCAGCGCGAAGATCCTGGATGGGTGCCTCTGGGGACATGGCCGCTAGGCGCGAGGCCATGGCGGTAATCTTTTCGCCGGGCTCCTTGCCGACGAGACCTTTTGCGGCCAGACGTTCAACCTGTAACAGCCCGCGCTGGGCACATTCGGCGCCAAAGGTTTTTAGAATCTCGCCATCAAGATAACTGGTATCAAGTTGGGGCTTGGCCGAATGCCCGGGAATCGCCACGCTCTTGATCCAGGTAGCCCGTTGCCGCTCTAGAGGCGTAAGGGCATGATTGACAGACTGCGGTGAAATACTGCTTTGCTCAACCGGTCGATTCAAGGCCACATTGCGGGTCGGATCCTGCTGAGCGTACACCTCAACCTCATCAAGATGCAGGTAGATATTTTTCTCGCTTGGGATCTGCACGCGAATATACCGTACGGTCACTTGGCCTGAAGGGAACTTCACCTCTAACGGGTCGTTCTTGAGTATCCCGCCGACTGGTTTGCCTTCGTTGCGATATCGCTCGGTCCAGGTCTTGGCATCATCCGAGGTGGATATAATCAAATTATAGCATAAGGTAAGTCCTGGTTGATAATCCAGACGATTGAAAACCAGAACTCGTCCCAATGCGGTCGCAGTCCCCAGATCCACCTGCCACCAGGGATGCTTCTGCTGAGCCGTATGAAAACCGTACTTTCCATCCTTGATCCCATCCACTGCCCCAGCCGCATCAGCGGCGCTTGTGACCTGGGCGTTTATTGATCGCAATTTCCTGGCCTGGAACAGCACAAATTGTTCAATGTAATCGGTCTCGATCAGGTCTCGTGCCGACGGCGCCTCTGCTGCTGACAGCAAGGTCACATGAAGCGATAGGAAGAATAATAAGAAAATTCTCATCGTTGAAGAGTGCCCCAATGGTATCCGAAACGCAAGCGCGATCCATATCAGCGCCGGTGCGAACATGTAGCTGGAGTGGCGGGATGAACATGCGGAGGGTGCCGGGCCCTCGCGCGGAGCCCGGCACCCGGGTGGGTCAGTCTTCCTTTCTTTCCCGCATCCGATAGGACGGGCCCTCAATGACGACGGC
>CAYHEL010000020.1:0-5936 GCA_964355415.1 uncultured Verrucomicrobiota bacterium
CCGCTCTCCTCGTTCAAGTCCGCCACCACCACCTTCGCGCCTTCGCGCAGAAGCGACTCCGCCATCACGGAACACAAAACACCCGCCGCCCCCGTCACCACCGCCACTTTCCCGTCAAGCTTTCCCATGGTCATCCCTTTCCTTTATTGAGTCTGAAAAAACCCGAAATAATTCCGGGCATTGTGATAACTAATGTCCGCCACCATGTTTCCCACCAGCGCCATGTCATTCGGAATCCGCCCGCGCGCCATGTCGTCGCCCAGGATGGCGCACACGAGGCGGCGGAAGTATTCATGGCGCGTGTAGGAAAGAAAGGACCGGCTGTCGGTCAGCATTCCGACGAACCGGCTCAGAAGGCCAAGCTGCGAGAGCGACTCGATTTGCCGGGTCATCCCATCCAGTTGGTCCAGAAACCACCATCCGCTGCCGAACTGCATTTTGCCCGCCGTCACACCATCCTGGTAATTCCCGATCATCGTGGCAACGAGTTCGTTGTCGCACGGGTTGATGTTGTAGATGATCGTCTTGGGCAGTTTCCCCATGAGATCCAGGCGGTTGAAATGCCTCACCATTCCCTCGGCCGTCGCCCAGTCGCCAATGGAATCATACCCGGTATCCGGCCCGAGCATGGAAAACTGGCGGCTGTTGTTGTTTCGCAACACGCCGTAATGCACCTGCATCGTCCAGCCCTTCTCCGCATCCATCACCGCCAGTTCATGGAGCATAAAGGCCATGAATGCCGCCGCCTCGGAGGGCGAAACCGGCTGACGGGCGCGTGCCTTGGCGAAGACGGCCGCCGCAGCCGTCCCCGTGCAGTCGGCATCGGGGATGAAACGGATGCCCCGGTCGGATAACCGGCACCCGGCGGCATGGAATACATCGTGCCGCTGACGCAGGGCGGCTAGAAAGCTATCCAAATCACTGATATCATGGTTTGTCGCCGCACCCAGTTTGTCAGTCCAACCATTGAACAGCACGGGATCGGCAACGGCCCAACTCTTGTCAGGACGCCACGTAGGACGAACTTGGCAGGAAAAGGGGATGTGAGGTTTGAGATTTGAGATCTGAGATTGTTCAGCAGCGATGGCGCGATGATGCTCCAGCGAATCAACGGGATCATCCGTGGTACAGACGACCTCCACCTTCGACTTCTTCATCAACCCACGAGCGGAAAACTCCGGCGTCGCCATGACCTGGAGGGACTCCTTCCAGATCGAGTCGGCGGTGTCGGGTGAGAGCAAGCGATCAGAAATTCCGAAGTAGGCCTTTAGCTCAAGATGAGACCAATGATAGAGGGGGTTGCGGAGCGCCTGCGGCATGACCCAGGCATACCGGTCAAATTTCTCCCGGTCGGTCGCATTCCCCGTGCAAAAGCGTTCCGCGACACCTGCCGTGCGCATCTGCCGCCACTTATAATGGTCGCCATACAGCCACACCTGAGCGATATTCTCCCAACGCTTATCCCCGGCAATTTCCGCAGGCGACAGGTGGCAGTGATAATCAATGATCGGAAGCGACTCGGCATAGGCGTGGTACAACTCACGAGCCTGCTTCGTCTCCAGCAAAAAATCGTCGTGAATAAAGCAGTCTGGCATGTGTATTCCCCTTGATCAAAGAGTGTATCGCGTTTTTATACCCCGAAAAAGTTGGCGCGATGGGACCACAACCCGAGGGCCGGGTTGCTGATGAAGAAGACCGTCTCCCCATCCATCCGATTGACCCCGTCAATCAGTTTCGCGGGATTGTAGCGGGCCAGCATTGATTTTAGATCCCCGAACTGATACCCCACCGACTCGATCTCCCTCCACGTGAGATTTCCGGGGCAGTAGGTAACCGAAAACCGGCCTTCATGCGAACCATGAATGAGATGGGCGGCGGCGGAGAGGTTCTTGCGCAACTCCTCGTTTTCCTTCACGCACTGAAGCGTGTTTGGCGTGCCCTTATATCCATAACGACGGATCAGCCGGTCAATCTCCTTATCCTCGCCGAATTCCTTGAGACCGGGCGCGAGAATGATCAACTCCCCTGCGTCGGCAATGGCCATACGACTGCGGTAAATCGCCTTGTTGCCAAGCCAGGTGGAGCGAAACTCCTCGGGATCCAGCCAGACAACCACCTTCTTCAGAGGTTCGTCAAGCAACGTGACATTGACCTTGCGACAGAGATCGCTGGCCTCCTCAAACAACTCCTTCCCGGCGCCGGCATAATAACCGCGCATCTTCATCCGGTTCGCCGCGTGATCACGCTCCATCACGGTCAGGATGTAACGGATGGGCAGTCCGGCTAGAAACGTCTCAACTCCATAGTTGAGCAGGCGTCGCACCGGCGTATCGGTCTGTCCAAGCGCCTTCTCCATGTTGCAGACCGCGCCGAGAAAATGCGATTTGTTGATCGTATCGGCGCCACCCACACCGACCAGGATATTCTTCGTGTAGTTGGCCATTCCGGCGACTTCGTGGGGCACCACCTGTCCGATCGATAGAATCAGATCATACCCGTCGAAAAGCCGCCTGTTGACCTCCACGTTCACCTCGTAATCAACACGCCCGCCTGACCATTCGCGAAGCAGGAATCCGGGAATGACACCGCGACCGATGACATCCTTGCGCCAGTCATGCGGGAGGAAGCGTTCCAGGGGAATACTGTCGCCGAACATCAGCCGCAACTCCGCCTCGCCCATGGGGGCGTGCGTTCCCAATGCCGGCATGATGTCCGCCTGCGCACCCTGAGCCGTCAACATCCGGTAGACAATCGCCGTGATGGGGCCGGCCATTGAGTTGAGGCGCGTATGATCCGGCGGAAGCAAGAGCACGCGGCGGAGTTTGTCTCCGCCGAATGCCTCCAAAGACCGCGCCACCAGCGACTCCAGTTCGCCCGCCTGAATGTCAAAAAAGTTCCCTGCCCGTTTGATCGTCATGGGGTCTAGACAATGTATGTTGAGGAGGTCGTGGAGCCGCCCAGTTTGCACCAATCGGTGTGAAAGAACTGACCGCGCGGCTTGTCCACACGCTCATAAGTGTGCGCGCCGAAGTAATCCCGCTGTGCCTGCAAGAGGTTCGCGGGAAGAACAGCGGAACGATACCCATCGTAGTACGATAACGCGGAGCAGAAGGCCGGCACGGGAATGCCATGCCTGATGGCCCGCATGATCGCACGACGCCAGGCCGACTGGCTCTTCCGAATCGCCTTCTTGAAATACGGATCCAGAAGCAGGTTGGCCAGTTTCGGTTTGCGGTCAAACGCCGCCTTGATATCGCCGAGGAAACGGGCACGGATGATACACCCGCCGCGCCACATCAGCGCGATGGATCCGTAATCCAGGGTCCACTTCTGCTCGGCCGCCGCCGCCCGCATCAATTGGAAACCCTGGGCATAGGAACAGATCTTCGAGGCATACAGGGCCTGGCGGACGTCCTCAATGAAAGCCGCCTTGTCACCCGTGAACGTGGCCTTACGTCCGGGAAGACGATTGGAGGCCGCCACACGCTCGTCCTTCATGGCCGACATACAACGGGCAAAGACGGCCTCTGCGACAGTGGGCGCCGCCACGCCATAGTCCAGAGCGGCCACGCTGGTCCATTTTCCGGTTCCCTTCTGGCCGGCCGTGTCGAGAATCAGATCCACCACAGGAGTGCCAGTCTCGGGATCCTTCTCGGCCAGAATGTCGCGGGTAATCTGGATCAGATAGGAATCCAGTTCGCCTTCATTCCATTTTGTGAAAACATCATGGAGTTCCTCGTTGGTCAGCCCAACGACGCCCTTCAGAAGGGAATAGGCCTCACAGATCATTTGCATGTCGCCATACTCGATGCCGTTGTGAACCATCTTGACGAAATGACCGGCGCCGTCGGATCCCACCCAGTCGCAACAGGGAGCCCCGCCATCCACCTTGGCGGAGACCGCCTGAAAAATCGGCTTCACATGGGGCCAAGCCGCAGGGGATCCGCCGGGCATGATCGAAGGCCCCTTGAGCGCGCCCTCCTCGCCGCCGGACACTCCGGTTCCGATATAGAGCAATCCCTTGGACTCGACATACCTGGTGCGGCGAATGGTGTCCGGGTAATGGCTGTTCCCTCCGTCAATGATGATGTCACCCGCCTGCAAATGCGGAAGCAGTTGTTCGATACACTCATCGACCGCCTTGCCCGCCTTGACCAGCATCATGACCTTACGCGGCCCCTTGAGGGAGGAGCAAAGATCGGCAACCGTGTGACAACCCACAATCTTCTTCCCTTTGCCGCGACCGGCAACGAACGCATCCACCTTGTCGATCGTGCGATTGAATACCGCCACTGTGAAACCGTGGCTTTCCATGTTGAGAACCAGGTTCTCTCCCATCACGGCGAGTCCGATCATGGCGATATCAGCGGTTGGCGTGCTCATGTTTCTGTTCCTTAGTTGATTGTATTACGCTTGTAATCAGTTTTTAAACGGCCAGTAATGATAAACTCCCAGCCTTCATTTCACAATCGAAATTAGTAGCGTCATGGTTTACAATCCGCCTATGTCCAAGACGGGTTTCCTTTTTCATCCTGATTGCCTGATGCACCAGACGGGCTGGCGGCATCCCGAAAAGAGGTCGCGGCTCGTGACCCTGATCGAACGCCTGAAACAGGATGGGCTTTGGGAGCACATGACCCTCCTCTCGCCTGAACCGGCATCCCTGGAGAGCATTACCGCGATTCATGACCCGGACTATGTTGAACGCATCCGGCTTGCCTGCAAGGCTGGGGCTCTCTTCGAACCTGACGCGGCCACCATCGGCTCGCCGGGCACCCACCACGCCGCCCTCCTGGCGGCGGGCTCCGTGCTGAAGGCGGCCGATACCGTGATGGACGGGCAGGTCACCAACGCCTTCTGCGCCGTGCGGCCCCCGGGCCACCATGCCGAGAAAGATCGAGCCATGGGCTTCTGCTTCTTCAACAACGTGGCGATTGGCGCCAAATACCTGCAACGCCATCACGGCATCCGCAAAGTCGCCATCATTGACTGGGACGTGCACCATGGAAACGGGACGCAACAAGCTTTCTATGATGATCCTTCTGTGTTCTATTTCAGCGTCCACCAGTACCCCCACTACCCGCAAAGCGGCCGTGCGAGTGAGACGGGAACGGGCGCGGGAAAGGGGTATACGCTCAATGTCCCCGTCGCGGCAGGATCCACTGACACGGACTACCGCCATATCTTCTTGGAAGACCTGCGGCCGGCCATGGCGCGATTCAAACCCGAGTTCATACTCGTCTCGGCGGGGTTTGACGGGCATTCGCGAGACCCTCTGGGAGGGGTCATGTTGACCGAGCAGGGATTTGGCGGACTGACCCGCCTCGTCACAGAAATGGCCGCAGAACACTGCGGGAAACGACTTGTGTCCGTTCTGGAAGGGGGTTACGACATCGAGGCGCTGGTAACCTCAACAGAAGCCCATCTGAAAGCCTTGATGGAAGCCTGACACGAACCCCTGCTATCATTCCGCCGATTCCAACAGTTCCATGCCCACTTCCACGGCAAGAGCCCTGCCAATCATCTCCACATTGAGAATCACCTTGGTTTTCCCCTTGACGACCTGGACAATGCCCTCCAGCCCCTGGAAAGGCCCACTCCGTATGAGTACCCGGCGACCCGCCTGAAAGGCGGCGCATGCGTCCAACGTCGGATCCACGGTCAAGGCATCACGAATTTGCCCCAACTCACTGATCAACCTCGTCTGGTTCTGAACATCAATGATACGGACAATCGCCTGACTCTTGAGAAGGGTCAGCCTTTCGTCAGATGTAAAACAAACAAAGACATATCCCGGGAATACGGGTTTCTGAACCGTTACCCGGCGACGCTGATAGATCTTGGTTTCCTCCCGGAGCGGCAGATCAAATGTCAACCGACACCGGGTACAGTATTCAGCCAGTTTCTTTTCGCACCGGGGTTTGACGTGGATTACG
>CAYHEL010000020.1:6036-15235 GCA_964355415.1 uncultured Verrucomicrobiota bacterium
CCGGGTACAGTATTCAGCCAGTTTCTTTTCGCACCGGGGTTTGACGTGGATTACGTACCAGCAAGACAGTTCCGGCGACCCCTTATCCCGGGCAGTTTGCACATCCATGATTAACGTCTCCACAAGGCTGAACTCGTACGCGATCCGGAAGAAACAGTCAAGCCCGACCACTTCTCTTCAGACCCTAATGGCACAGGACTCAAGCCCCCCTTAGCCCCTGATCCCCGAAAAACAAGACGCCGATATCACTATCGGCGGCGTCAGAACCAACGTCTCTCAATCCTTGTTCAACGTGATCGTGCTGGATTTATTCCGCTTTCTTGGCTTCATCTGTCGGCGGGGCGACAACGTCTTCTGTTTTGGGTTTACGCCGTTTATTCACGGGAACCAGATTAACCCACTCCAGAATAACCATCTCGGAACTATCGCTCCCCCGGCGACCCAGTTTGATGATACGCGTATAGCCGCCCACACGATCCTTGAACTGCGGCGCGATCACATTGAACAAAGTATCCACATGCTTACGATGCCGCAACACGGCCAAGGCCTTTGTCTTTCCATTGAGCAAGGCCCCCGGCGTTCCGGAAATCGCCAGCGCCTTCTTGGCGACGGTAACCATCTTTTCGGCCAGCATGCGGGTCTGTTTCGCCTTCGTCACCGTGGTCTTGATACGCTGTTCTTCAATAAAATTAGCGACCAATGAGCTGAGCAACGCCTTGCGCGCCTCAGCAGACCGGCCAAGTTTAACCATATTCTTTTTGTGTCGCATTTCAAACTCCCGACATCATCACTCTGTCTCCGGCATGGCCGGCCAGACATTCACATCCCCACGCCCGGTCTCGTCTGAGACTCATGCCTTTTCTCGGGCCGCTTCCTGGCCTTTCAGGGCCTTGATCACATCATCATCAAACTTCACGCCAAGACCCAGTCCGAGTTCCTGCAACTTGGCCTTGATCTCATTGAGCGACTTCTTGCCAAAATTGCGGTACTTGAGCATCTCCGCCTCGGATTTCTGGGCCAGTTGCCCCACCGTCGTGATGTTGGCGTTGTTCAGACAATTGGCGGCGCGCACGCTGAGTTCAATCTCATTCACGCTCATATTCAGCGTCCTGAGCAACTGCTCGCGCTCCATGTCCACCTTGGCCTCAACGTCCTCGAACTCAACGACATTCTTGTCGTAGTTGACGAAGACATCCAGGTGATGACGCAACACGGCCGACGCCACCGTCACGCTGTCATCAGGCGAAATGCGGCCGTCGGTCGTCACTTCCAAAATGAGCCGGTCATAGTCCGTGCGATGCCCGACGCGGGTGTTTTCAATAAAGAAATTCACGCGCTTGACGGGGGAAAAAATCGAGTCGATCGGGATACGCCCGATGTCCTGATTTTCCTTCTTGTTGCACTCCGCCGGACAGAAGCCGCGTCCGACCCTGATTTCCAGAGTCATGTCCAGAACGCCATCCGAAGCCAGGGTCGCAATGTGCTGATTGGGATTCAAAACTTCGATGGTTCCATCTGTCTGGATATCCCCGGCCTTGACTTCGCGGGCGCCCTTAATCTTAAGGTGCAACAGACGCTGCTCGCGGCTTTGGGCCTTCAGCAAGACCTTCTTGAGGTTCAGAATGATGTCCGTGACATCCTCCACGACACCGGGGAGGGCACAAAACTCATGAGGCGCCCCCTCGATGCGAACCGACGAAATGGCGGCGCCCTCCAGGGACGATAGCAACACGCGGCGCAGCGAGTTTCCTATTGTGCGCCCATACCCCACTTCCAGAGGTTCGGCCACAAATCGGGCGAATGTCGGCGTCGCCGACGTTTCGTCCTTCACTAACCGCTTCGGCATTTCAAATTTACTCAGTCTGATTGGCATGGTTCGATCCTTCCCCGGGCACAGCCCAAAATCACCCGGCGCAAAACTAATTACTTCGAATACAACTCAACGATCAATTGCTCATTGACAAAGGGAGCGATCTCGTCTCGCGACGGAATCCGCATGACTTCACCTTTGAGCGCATCCTTGTCCAGCGACAACCAGGCCGACAACTCGCGACTCTGCGCCTCCAGAACCTTGCGAACGGCGTCCTGACTCTGCTTGCGCCCCTTCACCTCGATGCGGTCACCCACCTTGAGGGTCATGGACGGAACATCGGCACGTCGGCCATTGACCTTGACATGACTGTGGAGCACCAGTTGACGGGCATTCCGACGCGATGATGCAAACCCGAGTCTGAAAACCAGGTTATCAAGCCTCATTTCCAGCAACTGCAAAAGCATCTCGCCGGTTACGCCGCGTTTTCGCAATGCACGCTGAAAGAACAATTTGAATTGCCCTTCCTGCAGACCGTAAAAACGACGCAAACGCTGTTTTTCCCTCAACTGAACGCCATAGTCTGACTTCTTAGAAGGACGCGCACCATGCATGCCAGGGGCGGGACGACCGGTATCAATGGGGCATTTTGCCATACGACAACGATCCCCTTTAAGAAAAAGCTTCATGCCTTCACGACGGCATAGCCTGCATGCTGGCCCTGTATATCTACCCATTCGAATTCTCCTATTCTCTCAAATCCACACCGTTAGACGCGACGACGTTTACGAGGGCGGCAACCATTGTGCGGCATGGGTGTCACATCCTTGATCATGCTGACGTTCAGCCCCGCTGACTGGATGGCCCGTATGGCCGACTCACGGCCCGCACCCGGACCCTGAACACGCACTTCCACTTCCTGCATGCCCCGAGCGACAGCCTGCCGGGATACTTCCTGCGCGACCACGCTGGCGGCAAAGGCAGTACTCTTGCGCGACCCCTTGAAACCCGCCCGACCGGACGTGCTCCAGGCGATGACTCCACCCTTGCTGTCTGAAATTGAAATGATCGTGTTGTTGAACGTCGCCCTGATATGGACGATACCAAACGGCACCGCGCGACCCACGCGAACACGCGGCTGCTTCACGGCTCGAGTACCACCCTCGGTGGCCTCGGGCGCCGGGGAACCCGCTACTGCTTCCGGCGCGGAGCCGGCCTTTTCTTCCGCCTTGTCTTTAACGTCTGCCATTGCGAACCCGTACCTCTTTTTGTCTGCTTATGACGCCTTTGCCGCTGAACGCGCTTCTTTTCCGCGAACTGCTCCGACCGTACGCCGTGGACCCTTGCGGGTACGCGCGTTAGTACTTGTGCGTTGCCCCCTCACGGGCAATCCGCGCTTGTGCCGTACGCCACGATAACTGCCAATACTGATCAAACGGCGGATGTTCTGTGCGACTTCACGCCGCAGATCACCCTCTATCCGGTAGTTGCTCTGTATGACATTGATAATGCGCGCCAGTTCTTCATCCGTCAGATCATCAGCCTTCGTTTCGGGCTTGATCTTGGCCTGGGCAATCACCTCGCAGGCCGTCGTCGGACCAATGCCGTAAAGATACCGCAACGAATATTCAATGCGTTTCTTTCCGGGTATATCAACACCTAGTATTCTGGGCATGTCCCAATTCTCCTTAACCTTGCCTCTGCTTGTGGCGTGAATTGGTGCAGATCACCCGGACTACACCCCGGCGGCGCACTATTTTACAGCGCTCACAAATTCGTTTGACTGAACTTCTGACCTTCATCCGATGTCTCCATTCCAAAAACAGTCGGCCAAACTATCAATGGCCACCTACATTGTCCACACCAAAATTACTTGACCCGGATCGGCTATACCGCCGTCAATATTTCCGGACCATCCTCACCAATCACGACCGTATGCTCAAAATGAGCCGATGGCTTTCCATCCGCCGTGCGAACCGTCCACCCATCCGGAAGCACATTCACGGCGCTCCCCCCCAGGTTGACCATGGGTTCGATCGCCAGCGTCATGCCAACCTTCAGTTTTGGCCCCCGGCCCGGCGTTCCGAAATTGGGTATTTGAGGATCCTCGTGCATCTTCCTCCCAATCCCGTGCCCAACAAAATCACGAACCACCGAGAACCCCGCCCGCACAGCCACCTCCTCAACAGCGTGTGACAAATCCCCCAGCCGCTTTCCGGCTCGTGCCATCGCCACACCCGCAACCAAGGCCTGCTCGGTCGACCGAACCAATCGAACCACATCGGGATCGGTCACACCCACCATCACCGTGGTAGCCGTATCGCCGACAAATCCATCGTAGATAACGCCGATATCGAGACTGACAATCTCACCCATCTCGATCCGCCGCTCCCCGGGAATCCCGTGAACCACCTCGGCATCAATCGAAATACACACGGTCCCCGGATATCCATGATATCCCAAAAACGCGCTTTTCGCTCCGAACGACTCAATCAGCATCTCGGCCTTCCGGTCAAGCTCCCGCGTTGTCACACCCGGAGCCACCAAGGCCGCCAATTCATCCCGTATCCGTGCGGCTATCCGGCCGCTTTCGCGCATTTTCCGAATCTCGTCGGGCGTCTTGATAATGATCATGTCGCGACCAGAGACCCCGCCACGCGCATAATATCGGCCACGGTTTCATCCCGCTGACGGGATGAATCCACGCGCACCAAGACGCCTTTCTTCTCGTAATATGAAATCAAGCTTTCCGTCTGCTTCGAGTAAACATCCAGCCGGTTCAGAATGGTCACCTCGCTGTCATCCGCGCGTTGGTACAACTCACCGCTACAGACATCACAGATCCCCGCCTGCTTCGGGGGGATATTCACCACATGATACCCCTGCCCGCATTTTTTGCAGACCCGGCGTCCCGTCAACCGGGAAATCAAAAGGTCGCGAGGAGCGTCCAGAAGAAAAACCGTATTCACCTTCGAGTCATGACTGGCCAGCGTCTCATCCAAAAGCCGCGCCTGCTCTAATGTTCTGGGAAACCCATCGAACATGTAGGCGGCATCCTTCGCCCCCTGCGCGAGGCGCTCCGCAACAATCCCGACAATCACATCATCGGGAACCAGTTCTCCCCGTTTCATGAATCCTTCCGCCTTCTTCCCGACCACGGTGCCGTTTTTGACGGCCTCGCGCAACATGTCTCCCGTCGAAACATGAAGAAACGGACTCACTTTCCGGATCCCCTCCGCGATCGTTCCCTTCCCGGCGCCGGGGCCACCCAATAGAATAATTGTCTTCATGATGTCATGATCCCCTGATCTTATCGCCGACCACGAAGTTTGCCTTTCCGAAGAAACCCGTCGTAGTGACGCATCAGGAGATGCGACTCAACCTGACGCATGGTGTCAAGCATCACGCCAACCGTGATCAATAAACTGGTTCCGCCAAAAAATGAGGCGACCAGGGATGGCACGTCAAACTGCCTGTTCATGATCGTCGGAATCACGGCGATCACCGTTAGAAACAGAGCGCCCGCAAGGGTAATTTTCGTCATGGTATTATCCAGAAATTCAGCCGTGGGACGCCCCGGCCTGACTCCCGGGACATAGCCTCCATATTTTTTCAGGTCGTCGGCGATTTGAACCGGCTGGAACTGTGTCGCCACCCAGAAATAGGAGAAGAACAGAATCATGATCCCATACAAGATCATATGCAGAAGAGCGTCCGGGCCGAGGTTGTTCGCAAGGGTTTGTGCCCACCCCCAGGAATCGGGAAGACGATTCAGCAGGATCATGGGAAACATCAGGATGGACTGGGCGAAAATGATCGGCATCACGCCCGAATAATTGATCCGAAGCGGCATATAGGTGCTCTGGCCGCCATAGACCTTTCGCCCGACAACCCGTTTGGCATACTGAATCGGGATTTTACGCTGTCCCTGCGTCAGGAGGATCGTTCCCGCCACTACCGCAAAGAGCGCCACCAGCAACACAACGCTGAAAATGGGATTGAACTGGCGGAGGCCATCCTCGCCGGCCTTGAACATCTGAACCGCGTAGGCCACCGCGAACGGCAATCGACTGATGATGCCCTCCGTGATAATCAACGAGATGCCATTCCCGATACCGCGCTGGGTAATCTGTTCCCCAAGCCACATGATGAATACCGAGCCCGCCGTTACCGAAATCACCGTCATCATCCTGAACCCGATTCCAGGATTGAGCACGATATTCTGACTGATCCCGAGGTTCTCCGGATTTTCGAGTGTGGTCGCCAGAAACCATCCCTGTATGACACAGAGGAAGACAGTCAAAAAACGAGAATACTGGGTTATTTTCTGCCGCCCGGTATCGCCTTCGCGCGCCAGGCGCCCGAGCGTCGGAACCACGGCGGTCAGCAACTGAAGAATAATTGAGGCGCTAATGTAGGGCATAATTCCCAATGCGCCCACAGCACAATTACGCAACGCCCCGCCACTGAACATATCCAGGAGGCCAAGCATGCCCCCGCCCGAGCTTTTTTCCACGTCGGCAATCAACCTTTGCAGGGCCACTGCGTCAACCCCTGCAATAGGAACATTGGCCACAAGCCGACAGATAAAAATCAGGCCCAACGTAAACAGAATCCGGGAGCGCAATTCCGGAATCCTGAAACTATTCGTAAACGCGGATAGCATGTTTGGCCTTCTCTTATGATTCCTGTTTTCGACTAGATCACTTCGCAGGTTCCGCCAGCCGCCTCGATCTTGGCCTTCGCCCCGTCGCTAAATGCATGGGCCTTGACCGTCAACTTTTTGCTGACCTTGCCAACACCCAGAATTTTAATACCATCGCCCGCGCCATTGGCCAGGCCGCTGGCCTTGATCAACTCCGGCGTTACCGTTGTTCCCGCTTCAAAAAACTCAAGCGAACACACGTTGACCGGGAGATATTCCCGGCGCGAAACGTTTTTAAACCCGCGCTTCGGAATACGGCGGATGAGACGCATCTGGCCGCCTTCAAAACCCAACTTATGCTTGTGGCCTGAACGCGCGTATTGCCCTTTGTGGCCACGGCCTGACGTTTTGCCCAACCCGGACGACATACCTCGTCCCAGGCGTTTCCTGCTTTTCCGGGCCCCATGCGTATTCTTTAACGAATGCAAATTCATACTGTATCCACCTCTGCAATCACACCATTCAAGCCTGTTACTGTCGCGCCGCCAGAATCTCCTCGCGAGACCGGAGATGCTCAAGCGCGTCGATGGTCGCCTTCACCACGTTCACCTTGTTTCCGCTTCCCAAAGACTTCCCGAGAATGTCATGAATGCCGGAAAGCTCCAAAACAGCGCGCATTCCTCCGCCGGCGATCACTCCTGTACCGGGGGAAGCGGGTTTCAGGAGAATATAGCCGCCGTCACACTGGCCAGTCACCTCATGGGGAATCGTCCGATCCTTGAGTGTAACCTTAAACATGCTGCGGCGCGCAATATCCCCGCCTTTGCGGATGGCATCAGCCACTTCATTGGCCTTGCCGAAACCGCACCCAACCATGCCCGCGCGGTTGCCGACCACGACAATCGCACTGAAGCTGAAGCGGCGTCCGCCCTTCACCACTTTGGCACAGCGGTTGACAAACACCACTCGCTCCTCAACATCACTGGAGGAGTCAGAATTTCTGTCCGATCTTTCTTTCATCACATCTGCTCTTTCATGCTATCAGGGCTAGAATTTAAACCCGGCTTCACGCACGGCTTCGGCTATCGCCTTGACACGCCCGTGATACTTGTACCCGCCGCGGTCAAACACAATATTCTTGACGCCGATGTCCTTGGCAATTTCAGCCAGGCGTTGCCCAATCTGCCTGGCGCCCTCGGCATTCTTTCTGCCAACCCCGTCCTTGCCGGAGGACGAGACGGAAGCCAGCGTCGACGACTTCTCATCATCCACCAGTTGAGCGTAGATGTGCTTGTTGGACACCATGACACACAGGCGAACCCGATCCGATGTCCCTGAAATCTGCTTGCGAATCCGGGCGTGCCGACGCTCACGATTTTCTTTTCTGTCCACTGTTTTCATACGTTAGGCCACCGTCTTTCCGGTCTTCCGCTTGACATGCTCACCCTTGTAGCGGATTCCTTTTCCCTTATAGGGTTCGGGCGGATAGTACGACCGGATTCGCGCGGCGACATCGCCGACGAGTTGCTTATCCGAGCCGCTCACCGTAATAGCGCTATCCTTAACGGCTATCGTAATCCCCTTTGGTGTTTCATACACCACTGGACTCGAATAACCAATATTCATCGTCAACTTGCTTCCCTGGACGGCAGCACGGAATCCGACGCCCTGCAGTTCGAGGTCAATGGTGTAACCCTTATCGACACCCGCAACCATGTTGGCGATCAGACTGCGCGCCAAACCATGCCGACTCCGCCCGGTCGAATTGTCTTCCATGCACGATACAAGCACCGCGCCATCCTTCACGTCCGCCCTGATCGTGGGTGGAAGTGTCATCGCCAACTCCCCCTTGGGACCTTTGGCAGACACGGTCACCGCGCTCACCTGGACAGTGACACCTTTCGGGATGACCACCGGTTTTTTTCCGATTCTTGACATTCTAAAATCCCCTTTTGAGCCTGGTTACCCGCGCCCTTCCCGGGCTACAGGGTCGCTCTGCCCGCCCTTTCCGGCAGGCTCACCAAATCTGGCAAAGCAACTCTCCTCCAACACGCTTCTGGCGCGCCTCGTTATCTGTCATGAGCCCCGCCGGCGTGCTCAAAATCGCCACACCCATGCCTCCGAGCACCAGAGGGATCTTATCAAACCCCACATAGCGCCGAAGCCCGGGCTTACTGATCCGGCGTAAGCCGCGGATCGTCGGTTTCCGGCTGGCATCATACTTTAACACCACTTTCAACACCTTCGCCCGGCCCTCGCCCTCGACGGAAACGTCCCGGACATAGCCTTCCTTTTTCAGGATAACCGCAATCTCGCCCTTCAGTCGTGAATGGCTGATGTCAGTCGTTTTCAAACCCGCTGCGGATGCATTCCGTATGCGGTTCAACATGTCACTGATAGGATCCGACAAACTCATAGTCTCTCCATTTTACCAGCTTGCCTTTGTCACGCCGGGTATCAACCCGACGGATGCCAGTTCCCGAAAGCAGATACGACATACCGAGAACTTGCGCATATAAGCGTGCCGTCTTCCGCAACGCTTGCAACGATTATATCGACGAGTGCTGAATTTCGGTTTGCG
Organism: uncultured Verrucomicrobiota bacterium; assembly: GCA_964355415.1. Taxonomy (GTDB): domain Bacteria; phylum Verrucomicrobiota; class Kiritimatiellia; order CAIKKV01; family CAITUY01; genus JAABPW01. The sequence goes on from CAYHEL010000020.1 coordinate 15,073, forward strand.
GCTCGCCTTGACTTCCTGTGATATCTTGGCCAAAAGAAAATCCTCCCTGCCGTATTCTACTTATGCGATTTCGCAAACGGAAACCCGGTCAGCGCAAGCAATTCACGCGCCCGTGCGTCCGTTGACGCCGATGTGACAATCGTCACGTTCATGCCCTGCACCT
>CAYHEL010000021.1:0-15017 GCA_964355415.1 uncultured Verrucomicrobiota bacterium
ATGGCGGATACATCCCGGGGTGTGATCACGGGGTTCCGTCCGATGTCTCCTGGCCGAACTACGTCTACTACGTCAAGTTACTGGCTCAGGCGACCGGCTGGCTGTAGGTCGGTCTCGTCTGGCGTTTGCGTTAACTGGGCAATTGGCTCCGGCGACAGGGCTCGAACCTGTAACATTCTGGTTAACAGCCAGACGCTCTACCATTGAGCTACGCCGGAACAATGGGTCGAAAAGAAGGGGCGAATACTAGCAACGAACACTGAAATGTCAATCCGCTGTTTTGGGCACGTTCAACACCGACGTGCCGCACGTCGTCGGGCTCCCGGGGCTGTCAGACCACCGATTCCGTTGGGGAATCCAATATCTGGCGCACTCGAAGGGCCAGTTCTTCCTGCGTGTAGGGCTTCATCAGAACCGAATCTCGGGTCAGATCAAGACCATGCTCCATGGCGGCGCGCTGGTCAACGCCTGTCACATGGAGAACCTTGGCGGCGGGGTGGAACTCGCGTATCCGTTGCGCCAGAGTCACCCCGCTCATTCCGGGCAGAACCACGTCCGCCACAATCATGTGGATGCGCCCCTGATGATCCCGGCACAATCGCATCGTTTCCTCGGGAGAGGCCGACTCCAAAACACGGTAGCCGAGTTCCGACAAAATTCGCACGGCAAAACTCCGAACCGTATTGTCATCCTCAACCACCAGTAGCGTCTCGAATCCGGAACGCATCCCGGCAGAGGCCGATGTCTCCTCGGTCATGTCTGCCCCCGATGACGTCCGGAAGTAGAGTCTGAACACCGTTCCGGCGTCGGGCTCGCTCTCCACCTCAATATAGCCACCACACTGGCGGATGATCCCATACACCATGGAAAGCCCCAGTCCCGTGCCCTTCCCTCTTTCCTTGGTCGTGAAGAACGGTTCAAAAATATGTTCCTGAACATCCTTGCGCATCCCGCAACCGGAGTCGCGAACCAACAGTTGGCCATACGTGCCGGGTTCTACCGCAACATGCGTGCGGCAGTAGGCTTCATCCAAAGTCACCCTCCGGGTCTCAATCAACAGCGTCCCCCCCCTGGGCATGGCATCACGGGCATTCACCGCGAGATTGAGAATGATCTGTTCAATGCCACCCGCATCGGACTCCACCATGCCGGCCTGTTTGTCGAGGCGGATGTCCAGCACGATATCCTCCCCCATGGTGCGCTTGAGCAGCAAGGTCATCCCATCCACCGCCGAATTCAAGTCCAGCGGGCAAATTTGCATGACCTGCTTGCGTCCGACGGCCAGGAGGCGGGATGTCAGTTTGACGGCCCGTTCAGCGCTATGCAGCACTTCCTGAACATCCGAACGCGCCGGATGTTGCGCAGGAAGCGCTTCCAGGGCCAGGGAACTGAATCCCATAATGGAGGTCAGTAAATTGTTGAAATCATGGGCGACCCCGCCGGCCAGCAAGCCCAGCGCCTCCATTTTCTGGGACTGCCGCAATTGCATCTCACGCTCCATCAACGCCTGCTCCGCATCTTTCCGCTCCGTAATGTCCCGAAGCAACAGCACGCTTCCGCCATGACGTTTCAGGATCCCTGAAATGATCTCCAGAGGGAAAAGACGGCCATCCTTCCGTTTGCCCGTCGCCCAACCGATATGGAATCCCTCTCGTTCCAGGGCATCGTAGATCTCGTGTTTGGCATTCGGCAGACGTCGGCGATCCCCATACAGGATGTCCGTCTTCTGATCCAACATCTCCTCGGCGCCATACCCGAACATCCGGAGCACCGACACACTGGACATGAGAATCTGGCGTTGCTCATCCACGACCAGCAGCACATCGGGACTGATGCTGTCGACGATATCCTCAAGTTCGGCGTTCTTCATGGCCTCTTTCCGCCATCTCAGGTAGGACATGATCAACAACACGATCAGCCAGACAACCAGAAACTGGACAATGAACTGAACGAGCGGCTGTTTGGCATGAGGGCGGAAGAAATCGGCAATCCGCTGGTTGAAATTGATGGCGGCACCCACGGCGGCTACGATAAACGCCGTGACCAGGGACAACGTAAGCACCCGCCACTCGCGAGAGGTCCACTTCATCGCCCGTATCGGTTTTCTCTGTCGTTTTCTGATCATCATTCCCGGTCAGTCTTTCCATTCATTCCTGCTTATACTCTACCCACGCTCCCCTGATAATAGCAATGCGCATTTCATCGCGGATACCATCGCGGATACCCGGTTGCTTGACAATCCGGCAACCGGGCAACTATGGTAAAGGCTCATGACCTGGATGACGCAACATTTCCCGACTCGGATCACCGTGTGGTATCCCGCCGTTATTCTGGCCGCCGGAGTTCTGGCCTATGCCAATAGTTTTGCGTGCCCGTTCCTGTTTGACGACACCAGCATTGTTACCAATAATCCCCACATTTATCATCTCTGGCCACCCTGGAGGGCGGTGCTGGCCCCCACGCGGTTTCTGGCCGACTACTCCTTCGCCCTGAACTACGCCTGGGCGGGATTCTCCCCCGCTGAATTCAGACTGGTCAATATCGCGATCCACCTGGGCGCCGGATTGCTCCTCTATGGGCTGATGCGTCGCACGCTGCAGCTCCCCGTCTGGCAGTCCCGATTCGCCGATTCGGCGTCGGAATTGGCTCTGGCAACCGCCTTGCTTTGGACACTCCATCCGATCCAAACTGAAAGCGTCACCTACATTGCCCAGCGGATCGAAGCCCTGATGGGGTTGTTCTTTCTGCTGACCTTTTATGCCTTTGTCCGGGGGGCCCCGGCAACCGGATCATCCCTCTGGAAACCGGCCGCCGTGGCGGCCTGTGCGCTCGGGATGGCCACGAAGGAGGTCATGATCACGGCCCCGTTTCTCCTGATCCTGTATGACGGATTATTTCTCTCATCCTCGTGGCGCGGGATCCTGAAACGATGGCGGTGGCATGCGGCGTTCCTGTCCACCGGAATCATTGCGCTGGCTCTATTGAAGGCATCACTCATGAGGGCCGAGGCGGAGCATGTTCCCCTGGTCGGCGCCGGGGCCGTCCGATGGGAGTATGCGTTGACCCAACTCAATGTCCTTGTCCATTACCTCAAACTCTCGGTCATTCCTCATTCCCTGTGCCTGGATTACCGCTGGCCTCTGGTTCAGTCCCCCCTTGAAGCTCTGTGGCCGGGGAGTCTCACGGTCGGGCTGGGCATCGGAACGCTGTGGGCTCTAGGGAAACGGTCATGGGTGGGATTTATCGGCGCCTGGTTCTTTGTCATTCTGGCGCCCTCCTCGAGCATCAATCCCCTGCTGGACGCCGCCTTCGAGCACCGGATGTACCTTCCCCTGGCGGGCGTTATGGCCCTGCTGGTCATCATCGTTGATGCGAGCCTGCGGCGCCTGTTCAGCGACACACGGATGCGGGTGATGGGCGGCCTCGCCATCGGGGCCATGGCGGTTGCCGTATTCACCGGGCTCACGCATCTCCGGAATGAGACCTATCTGACACAGGAACGGATGTGGCGGGATGTCATCCTCAAGCGACCCGACAACTACCGCACCTATATTTCCCTGTCCAATGCCCTACTGGAGGAGGAAAGGTATCAGGAAGCGGCCGTCGTATGCAGCAACCTGCTACACCGCCTTCCCCCGTTCTCGACCCTGTCTTATGACCGCATTCAGAACGAGTATGTCCATCCCGGGCATCCCCCCGTCCATATGTATTATGGTATGGCGCTCAACATTCTGGGACAGGCGGCGATGAACCTGAATGAACCCGGACAAGCCAAGGAGCGATACCGGGAAAGTATCCGGGTGTTTCCCGCCGGATACTGGGCCCATCGGAATTTGGGGCATGCCCTGTATCTGGAGAACCGAGTCGATGAGGCCATAGCAGAATGGAAGGCGGCCATTGAGTGGCAACCCAAAGAGAGTCAGTCGCATGGCTTTCTGGGGGTGGCATTATCCCGGAAACACCAATATCGGGAAGCCGCCGAACATTTTGAGAAGGCGGTCGCCCTCAAATCGGATTTCTGGTTTGCCCGAAGCCAGTGGGCCTGGCTGCTGGCCACATGCCCCTCGAACGATGTCAGGAACGGGAACCTCGCGCTTAGGGTCGCGGAACCGTTGCTGACGGTGGCAGGCGAGAAGAGCCCGCGGGCGCTCGATATCGTTGCCGCCGCCTATGCGGAAGTGGGGGACTATCCCAATGCCGTGAAGTTTGTCAGGCAAGCGATCAGCCGGACCAATCCCCTGGCGCCTCACGCGGAACAGGATTACACGCTTGAAACCCTTAACAAACGACTGAACCTGTATCTGGAACAGAAACCCTGGCGGGAATAAAAAAACGCAGTCCCGAAATCGGGACTGCGCCTTCAAAACACAACCGAAACGATTATTAGTTCGTCAGGATGTGCTTGGGATCGTCGGTTGTAAGCGTGCAGGTCGCGTTCGTGCCGATATTGCCAAACGCAACGGTTCCACCGCCGGGACAGTTCGTGACGGCTGTCGGATTCTTGATGTACGCCATGACGGCGGTGGTGTCAGCAACCACATTGGGCAACTGCTTTGTCGCCAAAGCCCACTGTTCCTTGCCCGCTTCGATCTGGCGCAGGTTGTTGATACACGCATTCGCCTGCGACGTGGTTCTGGCCTTCATGAACGACGGGATGGCAATCGCGGCCAACAAGCCGATGATCGCGACCACAATCATAATTTCAACCAACGTAAAACCCTGTTTCATTCTCTTCATTATCCAATCTCCTTCTTTATGTTTTTGTTAAATACTTCTCCCATAAAAGACTGTATAGCACTGCCCATGCCAACAAGCAATAATAAGGTTTTAGTCCTGTAATTATTTCTCATCCCGGATGAAAACAGAAAAAAACGCAATCTCCCGCAACCGGTTGCTTCTCACTAATGATAAGCGGGGTTCTTATTTTCAGTTTCAGGAAATGAAAAAGCACAGCCCCTTTCGGGCTGTGCCTTCCCCGTTTCGGTCATGAACGTCGATTAGTTGAGAAGGACGTGATTGGTTGTTGTACACGTTGCATTGGTTCCGACCGCACCATACGCAACCGTTCCCCCTGCCGGGCAATTGGTACTCGCCGATGGATTTTTCAGATACTCCATCACTTCCGAGGTAACCACCGCGACTCCCGTGTTCTTCTTCTTCTCCAAGGCCCACTGTTCCTTGCCTGCTTCAATCTGTCGCAGGTTGTTGACGCACGCATTCGCCTGTGAAGTCGTTCTAGCCTTCATAAACGAAGGGATCGCGATGGTGGCCAACAAGCCTATAATCGCGACCACAATCATAATTTCAACCAACGTAAAACCTTGATCCAACCTTCTCATCGATCTCCTCCTTCTTTGTTCCACTCTGATTTCACTCTCACTGTGGCTCCACACTGTAGCACTGATCATGCCAAACCCGGACTCTTCACCAGAATTCTTTACGGAGCGACCTGCTCGGAGGGCAGCTTACGGTACAGGGTTGCCAGGCTGATTTTCAATGCTTTCGCAGCCTTTTCCTTGTCTCCCTTGGTGATGGTGAGAACCTGCTCCAGATATTCCTTTTCACGATCCCGCAAAAAGGCCTTGAGCGACTTATTGCGGAAATCGGCATCCGCCGAGGACAAAGCCACTGTCTGTTTGGCATCCTTGACTTGATTCAGGATCTTGGGAGGGAGGACTTCCGGCGTAATGGTGTTATTCGTGGCAAACGTGATCGCGTGCTTCACGGCGTTCTGGAGTTCGCGCACATTTCCAGGCCAGGTATAGCGCTCGAACAAATCCTTGATTTCGGGGGTCAGTTTCGGAAGTTCACGCCCGGAGCCAACCTCCTGCCGAAGGACATGATAAACCAGGGGAAGAATATCCTCCTGCCGATCTCTCAACGGCTTGATTTCAATCGGAATCACGCTTAATCGATAGAACAGATCCTCCCGAAAGGTACCCTGTTGGATCATCGTTTCCAGACTGGTGTTGGTCGCCGCAATGACTCGCACATCAACCGGAATATCCTCATTTCCGCCGACATGGCGGATTTCCTTTTCCTGGAGAACACGCAACAGTTTACTCTGGATTCCCATGGGCATGGAGGAGATTTCATCCAGGAAAAGCGTCCCCCCGCTCGCAGCCTCGAATAGCCCTTCTTTATTGGTCGAGGCGCCTGTAAACGCCCCCTTCATGTGGCCGAACATTTCGGACTCGAGGAGAGGTTCTGGAAGCGCCGCGCAATTGACGGCCAGAAACCGTTTGTCCTTGCGCTTACTGTTGAGATGGATCGCCTTGGCGACGAGTTCCTTGCCTGTTCCGCTCTCCCCGCTGATCAACACCGTGGTGTCCGCAGGGGCTACGCGCCTGATCATTTCGCAGACATTCCTCATCGCCGGACTCTCGGATACGATATTGTCAAATTTATAACGACCGATCAGTTCTTCCTTAAGTTCAACGTTCTCCGAAAGCGCCCGGCTGTATTCCAAGGCCCGCTGAATCGTGATGAGAAGTTCATCCATCTTGAAGGGCTTGGTGACATAGTCGAATGTCCCCAGTTTCATCGCGTCAATCGCGGTCTCCACCGAGCCATACGCGGTCAGAATTATCACGGGCATGGTCGGCTTGACCTGTTTGGCAATTTTAAGAAGTTCAAGCCCGTTGATCGGAGTCATCCGAATATCGGTGATCATCAGTTCAAAGTTCTCCGTTCGCAATATCTCGGGAACCCTCGAACTATCCTGAACCGATGTGACGACATATCCCTCAGTTTTTAGCAGAGTGTTGAGCAAACTCAACATTCTCGGCTCATCGTCGATAAGAAGAATTCGGGCCATTATCATGGTAAACGTTTCTTGCCCCCCAAAACAGAGATTCCGAGTCAATACAGACCCGGACTATACGGGATCCTCCCCCAGGAAACAATACATATTCTCATTCTTAATAATAATCTCACAATACGGGATCAGAATATAGAAATGTGAGGGATAGGCGAAGAAGTCAGTAGCCGATGGGACTTCTGAAGACCCAACGCTGAATACCCAACACAGATTTCTGACTACGATGTCAGGATTTCAAGAACTTCTGCGGGGCTGTTGCATTGAAGGATCCGATCCCGTTTATCCGGGTCGTTCAGAACTTGGCTGATTTCAGACAAAAACTGAATATGGGGCCCTGTCCGGCTGATGGAGGATATCGTCATGATGAAGATCGTGGAGGGTTTTCCATCCATGGAACCAAAGTCAACGCCCTCTTTCTTGAGGGCCATCGCCGTGACCAGTTTCTCCACAGAATCGGTCTTGCCGTGGGGAATGGCAATGCCGTGCTGCATTCCGGTGGACATCTTCTGTTCACGATCCAAAACGGCCCGCAACGCCGCATCACGGTCTTTGATTTTACCGCGCACAACGAGAAGATCAACCATTTCACTGATGATCGCTTCCTTGGTCGTTCCCTTGAGATTAACAATGATCGAGTCTTCAGACAGTAGTTTCTTCAAATTCATTCCTTAATACCCCTAAAAACTGGCAAATAACTATCACATCGTCATGCTATTGCGAGCTATTTCTTATGCTTTCACGCCGACTGTGCCCCGGGCCTTTCCCGATTGTCCTTCCCAGCCGGGCAACCCGCCCCGTCACGCACACCGAACATTGCCCGCTGTCCTCATCCACGCAGGGTTTGTTGGGGTACAACTGGTAGAGCGCCCGGTATTTCTGCGGCGTCACATTCGGCATAAAAACATTCGCCCCCCTGGTCAAAACAAGATCGCGCCCTCCTTGAAACAAGGCATCAAACGCCGTTGTCGCGGGAATGTGGGCGCGGGGATTGAGCACCCTGAGAATCGCGATCACCTTAAAATAGACCTCCCGGTCTTCGAGAACCGGTTGCCCGGCCAACGGGGTCTCCGGGTGGGAAAGATAGGGGCCACACCCGATCATGTCCAAATCCAGACCGGTGGCAAAGTGAATATCACGGGCAATCAAGCCAAGGGTGCCGCCCGGAAGGCCGATCATGAATCCGCTTCCCACTTGAATCCCGGCCCGCCGCAAATCACTCAAACATTGAACCCGGTTGTCAAAGCTGTCATCGGGGTGAATCCGACTGAACAGGTCACGGTCAGACGTCTCGAATCTCAGCAGGTAGCGGTCGCATCCGGCCGCCTTGAACTGGACGAGTTCCTCAAACGGACGCTCCCCGATGGACAGGGTGATCGCCACCCCGGTCTGCCTCCGGATTTCGCGAATCACTTCGTTCATCCGTCCCACGGTAAACCAGGGATCCTCCCCTGACTGGAGCACAACGGTCGTATTGCCCAACCGCTCCGCTTCGCAGGCGGTCTCAACGATTTCCGCAAGACTCATGCGGTAACGCTTCACCATCCGGTTTGGACCCCGAATTCCGCAATAATCGCACCCTTTCCTGCAATAATTTGAAAACTCGATGATGCCCCGGAGAAAGATTTCATCTCCGACACCCTCATGGCGAACCTGATCCGCCACCGCATACAAGGCCTTCAAATCCTCGCCCCCGCAGCCAAGAAGCGCTTCGATCTCCCCGACCGTGGCCGTCCCTTTTTCCGCCATTCCATGGATGAGTGTATTCATCGTCTCACGTCTGAGCACTGAAAGGCCTTTCCACGGCCTCCCGATAGATCTCTCTGGCATAGGGGAATGGACTCAGGGCTCGATCCAGTATTCCCAACGTATGGGCAATCGTCAGGCCGTAGTTGGTGATGGCCACGCCACGGGATCGAGCCTGTTCGATTCGCGACAGCATCTGCCGCCGGTTCCAGACACAGGCCCCGCAATGCACAATCAGTTTGAATCGGCCTATGTCATCAGGATAATCGCACCCGGCCTTGACTTCGATCTCCAGCTTGCCGCCGACAATCTGCTCCAGCCAGCGGGGAATCTTGACCCGCCCGATATCCTCGCCTGTGGGATGGTGGGCACAGGCCTCGGCCACCAGAACGCGATCACCCGGTTTGAGCCGGTCGATCATCGCCGCCCCGCGCACCAGTTCGGCCAGATCGCCCTTGAAGCGGGCAAACAGGATGGAAAACCCGGTTACAGGAATCGAGACGGGAACCTCGGCAACGACCTTCAGGAATTCCTGGCTGTCGGTCACCACGATGGCGGGAGGCCGGTTCAATTGCGCCAGGGCGTGGGCCAGTTCACGTTCTTTGACAACCATCGCATAGGCATTCTGATCGAGGATTTCGCGCAAGGTCTGAACCTGAGGGAGGATCAGACGCCCCTTGGGCGCCTCGATGTCGATGGGTACGACCAGCAGGGCGAGTTCGCCGGCGGAGATCAGGTCGCCCATCAGACTGGGAGCATTCAGGTATTCCTCCGGCGCCAACGCCATGATGCCCTGCCGCAATCCATCCAATCCGGAGCGGGTGAGCGCGCTGACGCTGAGCACAACGTTCGCCCCCTCTGCCCGCGCCCTGGCCTCGACAACGCCGGGACTCCGGCAATCACTCTTGTTTGCCGCCACAATCACCGGGATTTTCAGGCCGGCAAACAGAGTCAGAAGTTGCGATTCATAGTTCTGCCAGTCGTCCGTAACAAGGATGGCCAGATCCGTCCGCTCAACCACCTTCATGGTTCCGGCAACGCGTAGTTGGCCGAGGGCGCCGGCATCATCCACCCCGGCGGTATCCACAAATAGCACCGGGCCGATGGGGTGAAGCTCCATGGCCTTCTCGACCGGGTCGGTCGTGGTTCCGGCCGTTTCAGAAACAATGGAAACCGCCTGGCGCGTCAGGGCGTTGAGCAGAGAGGACTTCCCCACATTGCGGCGCCCAAAGATCCCGATGTGCAACCTCAACCCTTTTGGTGTTCCCTGCATTCCCTGTCGCTCCCTAGAGAACACTAGACACCCACATGCAATCGATCCGCAAGGCGCGCGGGCAGGCCTGCGGCGATAATCTTCTTCTGAGCTGTGGGTATATCATAGGCGACCCGCCGTAATTCAATCTTCCGGTTCGTGGAATCGTAAAGCCCGTACGAGGCCCGGTTGTCGCCATCGCGAGGCTGACCGACACTGCCGACGTTGACGAAGTACTTCTTTCCCAACACCACCGGAATTTTTCCGCCTCCATTGATACGGCTGACACACCCCGACTTCTCAAACACTACGGGTTGATGGGTATGGCCATGGAAACAGACCGTGGTGGACTGGTAATTGAAATTGGACTCGGCCTCCAGTTCATCGAAAACATAGCCCCATTTTTCGGGCATATCCAACGTCGCATGAACCAGCGTGAAACTGCTTACCACCCGGACCAACTTCAATTGACGGAGGAATACAAGGGCTTCCTCCGTCAACTGGTTGCGGGTCCAATCCACCACGTTGGCCGCCAGGGGATGAAAATCACGGATGCATTCGTCGTGCGAGCAATAATGGTCATGGTTCCCGCGCACACAAATCGCATTCAACTCACGGATCTTGCTCAGGCATTCCGCCGGATTGGCATTGTACCCCACCATATCCCCCACACAGGTGTAGTGCGTCACGCCCTGCGACTCGGCATCCTCGAGAACGGCCGACAGCGCCTCCCAGTTCCCGTGGACATCGCCCATGACTGCGTATTTAACGTTGGCCATACCCGTGTCAGACCTTAATGATGACCGCCGCCAGCGACAAATCCTGCGGCGTTGTCAGTTTGATGTTCAGCGCGGAGGAAGGCACCAGATGAACCGGTTCTCCAAGCGCCTCCACCGCCGACGCCTCATCCGTCATCGAAATCTTTTTTTTGCCCGTCTGCGCATACGCCCTCTTCAGACAGTCCACCTTGAACGTCTGGGGCGTCTGCACGGCCCACAATTTCTCACGATCCACCGTGCGGGTGACCAGCGTGCCGCGATCCACTTCCTTGATGGTGTCGGTGACTTTCACCGCCGCCACTCCGGATCCACACCGCTTGGCCGACTTGATCGTGTCCTCAATCAGCAGGGGCGTCACACAGGGTCGGGCCCCGTCATGAACCGCCACAATTTTCACATCGTCACCCAGTTCCGCAAGGCCGTTCATCACCGAGGCCTGCCGCGATGCGCCGCCGGCCACCACGGCCCGCACCTTGGCACACCCGAACATCTGAACCAAACCGCGGGCCGATGCCACGCGTTCCTTGCGGACAACCAGGATCACTCCGTCAATGAGCGGGCACTGCTCAAAGGCCAACAAGGAGTACGCCAGCACAGGCCGGGTTCCCAAGGAAAGAAACACCTTGTCAACGTCGGCCCCCATTCGTTCGCTTTTCCCCGCCGCAACGATGATTCCATATATCATAATAACCCCGCCTTCTAAGAACATTCAGATCATACACACGCAGGAAACCGCTGTCAAATTTGACTTGCTTTGTTTTTTTCAGTAATAACCCGGTTCCATGAGGACATCACCATCCAAGAAAAGCGGGTTTGCGCTCCTGATGGTCATTCTTCTCCTGGCGCTGCTGTCGGGAGCGGTTCTCCAATCGCTGGTATCGGCCCGCCTGACACTTCGCGCCGGGGATGAACAGCAAACCCGACTGACGCTTCGCGCCGCCCTGCTGGATTCCGCCTGGGCCGCGTTGCGTACCGGCATGAAAGCCGGCTCCGCCCCCTCCGAATACCAGGTCTTTGAACATCAACTCCCGACGGGCATCCACACACGAACCACGTTGCAGGGACTTCCCCGCGACGCGCTCCCGCTCCCGCTCCAACGTCCCGACCTCCCGATCTTCGGCCAATTATTATCACTGACGGCGAAGGCGGATTCAAACGCCAGAGCCTGTTCGGCGCGCGCTATCGCCTGCCGACTCCCAACTGGCGCGGTTCGGATACTGGCCTGGGTGGAATATCCCTGACATGAACACCCGCACACCAACACCCCGGTCCAGAACCGCGTTCGGTATCGACGAGAACGGCGGCGCCCCCATTCTCGTCAAGGCCATCCGCCGGGGACGGCGCCTGACCTTCTCACGGGTAAATCGCGAGGAACTATCCGCTCCCCAACCCCGCGCCGTGCTCGCCGCCTGCCTCTTCCAGCGCGAAAGTTTCACCCGATGGCTCACCGCCCCCATCGCCTCCCCGCGAAAGGCCGAAACCGTTTTCCATTCCCTCCTCGACATCCAACTCCCCTTTTCCGTCGAAGACTGCGAAGTCGCGCTTCTGGCCATGGATCCGACGCCGGATCGCACCGGAACACGGGGATTGGTCGTCGGCGCCCGCAGGGCCGACATCACGAAACGACTGGAGTCTCTTTCCGCCGACGGGTTCGATCCCCATCTCCTTGACCATGAGGGAATCGCCCTGTGGTCACGTGGCCTGGATGAAATCCCGCCAATCCCCGGAGACGACGCTGTTCGGATCCTCATCTACTCGGGAACCGACCGGGTAACCTTGGTCATCGGACGGGGCAAGGAGTTCATGACCGCCCACACCATGCGGTTATGGGATCCGGATGCCTTCCACCGTATCCTGAAGTCATCCTTCCCCGTCCAACCGGAAATCACTCACTGGATCGGATCCGGCCCCGGCGCCGCGCACCCTGGTGAGACGGCCTCCCAACTTGCCGCCCTGATGGCGCGCTGGCCCGGAACCCTGAAGGTGGTTCATGAGCCCGAAACCTTTCTCGCCCGCGCCCTGGCCGCCCGGGCATTGACACCGGGTTCGACCCCCTGCAATTTACGAACAGGACGGTTTCTCCATCCCGTTCTGGCCGAATGGAATGAACGGCAACCTTATCTCTGGGCTATCGCCTGTCTGGCCGCAGGGTTATTCCTCTGTCTGGTCAACCTGACCTGGCAGGTGGCGATCAGCCATCGCCTCGCTCAGGCGCAACAGACCCTTCGATCCCTGGCCGTTGGAATCACGGGATCGCCCCGGGGACTTCCCGTTGGCCAGGAAGTCCTGACCGCCAAACGGGCACTGGAGGCAAAAACACGGGAGATGGAACCGTTTCTCGCCGCTTCCGAGAGGCCGTTGCGGAGGCTCCTGAACGCCATCCTGACATCAGCCCGCGAGGAGGGAGTCTCCATCGAAACCATGACACTGGGACTCAGGAATGGCGTCATACACGGGATCGCCCCAAAACTGGCGCAGGGCGAAAAACTGGCGCGCCGCCTGAATGGCGACGACTGGACGACCATGATCGAGCGAAAGGAATCTTCACCCGGTGATGAACGCGTGGCTTTTGTAATCGGAATGGGACGCGCCCGTGAAAAAAAATAAATCAACCCTGATCAAACTCTGGATCGTCGCCGGCCTTTGTCTCGCGGCGGGACTCCTGCTGACCGTCCACTCCATAGGCCGACTCCACCGGGTCACTGAACTACTTGCCCGGAAGGCGGCCGATGCCCGGGAACTCGCCGGCCTGCGGCTCCAGGCAGGCCGTTATCAGACGCTGCTCGAAAATTATTCGCGCCATCCGGCCATGCCGACGCCATTTGAAACCCTGGCCCGATCAACTCGTCCCGGCGCGGCCATGACAACCCGAACCACCGCCACCTTGCCCTCCAGTCCAGGGTGGATCGCGAATAAAGTCAGCGTGGACTTCACCGACATCGCAGGGGACGATCTGGGGAGGATACTCGAGGCTGCGGGCGCCGCCCAGCCGCCCTGGGTTCTGGTGGAAGCAACCCTCTTCGCCTCACCCACTGCGGGCCGCATAGCCAAAGCCGCACTGGTGATGGAAAGCGCGGAGAGACAGGAACCGTAGAACGCCTATCGGGTCTTCAGCATTTCCTTCGCATGCTTGAGCGTCACGCTGGTGAGATCCCGTCCTCCGAGCATGCGGGCCACTTCCTCGACACGCTCCTCCTCGCCAAGACGGGTAATCCGCGTGCGGGTTCGTCCGTTGACGACTTCCTTGATCACGGCAAAGTGGGTTTTCCCGAAGACGGCAACCTGCGGGAGATGGGTGATGCACAAGACCTGGTGATGCCGCCCCACCCTGTCCAGTTTGGTCCCGATCGCGGTTCCCATGGCGCCGCCGACATTGGCGTCAATTTCGTCAAAGACCAGCACGGGAATGCTGTCATGGTCGGCCAGCACGGCCTTGACCGCCAGCATGACCCGGGAGATTTCCCCGCTGGAGGCTATGGCCCGCAAGGGGCGCGACGGTTCCCCGGCATTCGGCGCAAAGGCAAACTCGATGGCATCCGATCCGGAGGAGGAGAGAGTGGACGCCTGGAGTTCAACATCAAAGGCGCCGTGCTGGAACCCAAGGTCATGCAATTCCTCCGTGATGGTCTTGGCCAACTTGGCGGCGGCCTGTCGGCGCGCCTTGCCCAGCCTGCCGCCCGCCTGAACCGCCTTGTCCAACGCGGCGGAAATGGATGCGTCGAGTTCCTTCAGGCGGGTATCACGACTCTCCAGGTCACGGAGTCGTGTCGTCGCCTTCTCCAAGTGCTCCAGGACATCCTTGACCGTGGCGCCATACTTGCGTTTCAACTTGTGATAAAGCCCCATCCGGTCCTCCAGCCATTGCAGTCGGGCGGGATCTCCCTCGATGTTGCGGACAGTCCGTTCCACGGTTTCGGCAAGATCCTGAACCTGAACGGTAATCGAGCGCGCCTGTTCCTTCCACTCCTGCGCCGCCCCGATCAGCCCCGTCAAATCGTTGAGTCCCTTTTGGGCAAAGGCCATTCCGTTAAACGCGGAGTTTTCGCCCTCGACCAGGGCGGACTGGATTCCAGTCGCGAGTTCAAGGATGCGTTGCGCATTGGCCACCTGCACCTGTTCACTCGCCAGCGACTGATCTTCGCCTTCGACCGGGGCCACATCCGTAATCTCCTTTACCTGGAAGACCAGAAGTTCGATCTGCCGGGCCACGTCCCCGGCATTGGCGCCTTCCAGTTCCTGACGCTGGAGTTGCAGAGTCCGGAATTCACTGTAAAGTTTCTCATAGGCTCCGCGGGCATCCCACAGGTGCCCGAAGGCATCCAGAATATCCAACTGGAATTCCGTATTGAGGAGAGACTGGTGGTCATAGGGGCCATGCATGTCCACCACGTGTTCACCAACCCGCTTGAGAACTTGAAGCGTG
>CAYHEL010000022.1:0-14827 GCA_964355415.1 uncultured Verrucomicrobiota bacterium
CCCGCAACCTCTTTATCCAGTTGCACGCGGTATCGCTGATCGGGCAATTCCGCTTCCAGTCCGTCGCCTGACGCCAAAACACCGAGTTTCCCCCGTCTGACCATCCGGCGACGACCAGATTGCCATGGCTCAACGTGTCCACCCCCCGGACGGATGAATCGGATTCGAGACCCGCATGATCCGAACCCACGTCCTTCGGGTCGAACTCCCATAACTTCCACACCCGTTCTCCTGCGGGATTGTATTTATACAGATAGGGTTGCCGCCAGGGCTCTCGGCGGGTGTGCGTATTCCGATCACCGCCGTAATAGGGGCTGCCGTCTTCCGGATCGACTCCCAGCCACTTACCGGCTCTCGTATTGACGAGTGCGAGTTCCTGGCCGTCGGCGCCAATCCGCCTCAACCCATTCAGATCAAAGTAAACCGAACCGGCCTTGTCCAACCACAAGTCGGCCGGCGCCTTGCCGGCGCCTTCCCACAGATACGCCCACTGGATCGCGCCCGTGACGGCATCAAGCTTGGCGACGTACACGTCGGGCCCTCCTCCGGAAACGTCCTTCCGGATCAGTGCGTTATTGGCCAGCGCACGAAACGCCGTGCCGGCCCGCCCGGCCAGAACGAGCGAACGGCCGTCGGTCGCCACACGTCCGGCTGAAATCTGCGCGACTCCCCAATCGAATCGGATCGCCTTCTTCGCGCGATTCACTCCCCCCTCATACAACACCCAGAAGCCGGCGCGATCCGGACTGTCCACCGGAATCAAGCGCCCTTTCTCTTCCCGATCCGGCTTCGTTCCCTGGTGCGCACCTTTGCCCAGCACGTCAACGGGCGGCGTTCCCGGAAACTCCGGGCCCCAGGCGTTTCCGATCGCCACAAGTGTTCCGCCCGCCAATTCGCCCGCCGCCAGAAACTCCTCGTACCCCTTGCCTCCGAAGAAGGTTGCCGCAACCACCTTCATGTGGGGTCCCTTGGCCGCCTCGGCGTGCCAAAGGGCGTATCGGTCCGGCGGGATTTTGATCTTCGGCATCGGCTCCCAGTCTCTTTCCTTCACCACAACCGGAACGCCACTCGTGAGGCCGGTAGCCGATGGCGTCGTGTTGGTCTCGGCAGATCCAACCGTGTGCAGCAACAGTCCCAACAAACCCGCCAACGTCATCGTTCTATGCATATCCATTTCCCTTCGCTTCTTTCTCCCGTTCCTGATAGAGAATTGTTGTGTCTTTTCAGGCTGACTCAGGTATGTTTGCGGGGATATTAGATAAGAAGCGAGTGATTATCAATTGTTTGCATGCTGATGGAGGAGTTCCTATGAAACGTTCAACTTGGATCGCGGTAGTTCTTGCGGTTGTGGGTTTAAGCGCCCTCGGGTATGCGGGGGAGCCGACGGCGTGTCCGGCGCCGGTGTCTGGTTTTGTTTCCCCTGCCGCCGGCGAGCATCCCCGGTTGTTCTTCCGCAAAGCAGAGCTTCCCGCCATCAAAGCGCGCGCGGCTACCGAAGACGGCAAGCGTATGGTCGCTCGTTTGCGTTTTCTGCTGGACGGCGCCAATGGCGACAAAATGCCGGAACTCTTCAACGACAGTCCGAAGGTCGTTACGCAAGACCACTCTGCATCCAATGTGCAAAATGCACCTCATGGCAAAGCCTTTACACTTTGGCATGCGGCTGGTTACGGCATGCTGTTCCAGTTGACCGGTGAGAAAAAATATGCCGATCTCGGACGCCTGTGTGTGGAGAAGATGTTCGATGGCCAGCGGGATCGGGATCCCGTCTATAGCATCTACGATCCGCATGGCGCCCTCCGCGCCGGACCTTCGGTGGGAGCATTGGCCATGGCATACGATCTCAATTACGAGGGGTGGGATGAAGCATTCCGCCTCACCGTGGCCAAGGGATTGGCCAATTTCAAAGGGGTGAAACCCAACACCTCGCTGGCCGAACTCGCTGTCGGTTCCCGCCACAACCCGCCCAAGAACCATTGGGGCGGACAGGTCGGCGGCGCGGCACTCGCCCTGTTGGCGATCAAAGACGATCCGGGTGTCGATATGGCTGTGATTGGCCCCCTGTTGGAGAAGAACAAGAACGCCATCCGCCGTCAACTTGATGAGGGTTACTCCGAATTCGGTTTTCAGTCTGAAGGCCAGGGCCCGGGCAGTATCACCAGTGATACGGCCTACGTTCCCGCCTTGCAGGCCTGGCGCGTAGCGGGCGGCCAGGACTACCTCACTCCCCGGCCGCGCGCCTCATGGATACTGATGCTCAAGGTGCATGATCTCTTCACCATCAACGGCAATCCGTGGTTGTTCAATCGCAATATGGGGTATGGCCCCAGTTACGGGATTGGCGATTACTCGGAGACCAAGGAAAGAAAGGGGCTTTCGCGCGGCGGCCAGTGGGCACAGGGATTCGGGGCCATCGAGGAGAAATACAAGGGCGCCGCCCTGTGGTGTTACAACAACATCCTTGAACCCGATCCCGCCAAACGAACCTATGACACCGTCAGTCTCTATCCGCATCGCGCCGTGCTGGCGCTGGTCAACTGGCCGATCGGAGTCAAGGAACAGAACCCTGGCGAGGTCATTCCCAAATTAGTCCGTGACAACAATGGGTACATCACCACGCGAAACGGCTGGACCGGCATGAACGACTGCGGCGTTTCGGCGATGGGCGGTCCCAAGGGAGGCCCCATCATGGCTTGGGGTTTGGGTATCCGCGTCGATTGGGGTTCGTGGGGGGGCTCGGTCAGTCACTGGGAAGATGGCAAGGACGGATCTTTCAGTGTGGGCAACACCAAAGGTGATTACTTCATGGCTGTGGACTTCTCGAAGAAAAGCGGCGCCGACATGCTGATCGCGGTGGCAGGCAAGGCCAGGGGAAAAGACCAGGAAGTGAAGGGATCCGATGGGGCGACCATGATTGCCACCTCACATAAACTCGGCGAGAAGGACGTGCAGATCCGCACCTATGCCCGGGGCAAGCAACCCGAGCGCACCGTGACCG
Source organism: uncultured Verrucomicrobiota bacterium (assembly GCA_964355415.1). Taxonomy (GTDB): domain Bacteria; phylum Verrucomicrobiota; class Kiritimatiellia; order CAIKKV01; family CAITUY01; genus JAABPW01. The sequence goes on from CAYHEL010000022.1 coordinate 2,999, forward strand.
GCGACACCCTGAGGGTGGGTGGTCAATCCGTGAAGTTCGATGGAGAGAAGTTTACGCTGGTCTGGTAAACAGGGTCTTACAGTCTGGATTTCCCCGCCATCAGTTTCCTGACGGCGGCGAAGGCGGCTTCCGTCTCGGCGGCGCGCTTGCTGGAGCCACACCCCTCTCCCAGTAAAGCGCCACCCACTATCGCCTCGACCACAAATTGCTTCAGGTGGGGAGGTCCCTCTTCGGAAACACATTTGTAGTCCGGCCCGCGGCCATACAGGCGCTGGGAGAGTTCCTGGAGTTTGCCCTTCGGGTTATCCTCCCAATCCTCATGAGGAGTGGCGCCGATCAGGGGAATCAACAGTTTGACAACGACTTTCTGGGTGGCCTTAACCCCGCCATCCAGGTAGGCGGCGCCGATCACAGCCTCCATTGCATCCGCAAGCAACGTCTCGCGCAGACGTCCCCCGGCCTGTTCCTCACCCTTGCCAAGTTTGACATAATCTCCCAACCCGAGATCGCGCGCCACCCCGGCCAGCGCTTTTCCATTGGTAACCCGGCTGCGCAACTCGGTCAGGGTTCCTTCGTCGATGTCGGCATGCATCCGGTAGAGATGGGCGGCCACCAGGAACCCGACCACGGCATCCCCGAGGAATTCCAACCGCTGGTTATCCGTCGTCACATCCTTCGCCTCAAAGCGGTAGGACCGGTGCAGAAGCGCCATGTCCAGAAGCGCGCGATCACCGAATTTGTAACCGAGTCTCTTTTCCAGTTCCCGGTACGGATTATGTTTTCTCAAACCGAGCAATATCGATACCTCCCTACGCCCTGGGGTGAAACTGCTGATGAACAGACTTCAGCCGGTTCTGATCCACATGGGTGTAGATCTGTGTTGTCGCGATATCCGCATGACCCAACATTTCCTGAATCATACGCAATGGCGCGCCGTTTGCCAGCAAATGTGTGGCAAAGGAGTGCCGAAGGGTGTGGGGCGACACCTTCTTGGTGATCCCCGCCCGCCTGGCAAAGAGTCCGATCTGGGCCCAGACTGTCTTGCGGCTGAACGCCGTCCCGCGCCGGGTCAGGAACACCTGGCGCACCGCCGGATCCTTCGCGAACTTCGGTCTGACCTCGGCTAGATACCGATTGATCGCCTCCTTCGCCTTTCCTCCCACCGGAACGACCCGCATCTTGTTGCCTTTTCCCGTGCAACGAAGATACCCGCTATCCAGATGGAGATCCTCAAGCGGAAGATTCACCAATTCGGAAACCCGCAGCCCGGAGGCATAGAGCAATTCCATCATCGCCTGGTCCCGTTTCGCCAACTCGTCATTCCCGAAAACCGCCTTGAGAAGACTGTCCACCTCCTTCACGGAGAGGGCACCGGGCAGAACCTTCCAGAGCCGGGGCGAGTCCATGACGGCGGTAACATCTTTCTCCAACAATCCTTCGCTGATCAGAAATCGGAAGAAGACCTTGATCGACACCAGCCGCCGGGCAATGGAATTCATGGCCAGCCCACGGTCACGCTCATGTTCCAAATACCCGAGCACCAGTTTCCGGGTCACCTCACGGGGACTATGCACCCCCGCCGCCTGCGCAAACCTTGAGAAATCCGCCAGGTCATTCCCATAGGCCTCGCGCGTTTTCGGACTCAACCCCTGCTCGAAGGAAATGTGATCCAGAAATTGTTCGATCAGGGCGAGCATGGCGCTACACGTCCCACACTTGCTCCCTCAGCCCCTTGGCCGAGGCAAACTCATGGCGCTTGCCGGCAATGGCGAGAACCACCCCTTCGGGCGAGACTTCAATCCGCGCCGGCAATCCGCCCGCGCGCGCCTTGAGAATATTCGCCAGCAGAATCGCCTTTTCGGCGCCATCACCACGACCGTAATTCCAGACTTCGTCAGGTTGCGCCAACCGGCCGGGCTCATCGTAGATCGACCCGGATGGCATGGCCTGGATGACTGACGCCACCTCGTCGTCCGACATGGGTTTGGCGCCCGCCACAGAGACGGGATTGCGCTCCATGGCCGCCTTGAGGAATGGAGCGGCCTCCGTACGGTTGAGATCCCGGTAGGCATAGAAGGCCAATTCCGCCGCCGGATGCGTGGCGCGTAATACCTCGAGCCGGGCAATGACCGCCTCGCGAGTCATGTCCTTGGTGATCGCCAGCGGCTCACCCACGGTTGTGTAGTCCCGCTGAGACGCCTCCGGCATGCGCGGTTCAATATGGCAGAACCGGATCAAACTCTCCATGGCCATCTCGGCGTTCAGGCAGGAACAGGCGAACTGGGTCTTGAGGCCTGCAACATCTTCGGGCTGATTCAAGTCGGGCTTCTCCCGGCGGACAAAGTCTTCAAGATCATTCAACATGATGCGGCCCGGCAGTCGTTCCGGGACGAATTGATCCATGTCGATTTCAGCCAGCAGACTGTCCCTGGTGTTGTCGGTCACCAGGAAGGAGCACCCCTCCTCGTACTGAAACGCCACCTCGAGGGGAACAAAATGGTTCACCCCGCGAATCGTGTGGCGGATCTGGAAACACTTCTGCATGTCCCGCTTGTGCCTCAGAAAATTACCCATGATCTCGTCGGTGAGGGGGGTGTCCAGAAAGGCCCGCAACTTCCCGAAAAAACCTTCATAGACCGTGCGGCTGATGGTCGCCTCGCGGTAGACGGTGTGGATCCAGCCCGTTTCATGGGCCACCAGGGTCACGTGTTCATTCTCAAGGGCGCGCCGGGCCTGCGCTGACAAAGCCGTCCCGTTGCACCACATCTTCTTGGTCACCAGACGTCGGTTGTTGGTGAGAATGCCGTCGTCCACATCTACAAAATTCTGGGAATGAAGCGGCGTGGCCATGAGATAGATATCGCGCAACGGGATTCCGGCCACGACAAACAGGGCCGCCGCATAGAGGGCCGCCAACGAGACGCATTCGCCCGCACCGGTCGCGTATCCCTCCTTATGGCAAAAGGCATCCATGGCCTCGACCGTCTCGGTCTTCCAGTAGGGAATGGTCTCGCGGTTGTATTTGTGCAGTCCGAAGTGGGTGCGGATATCAATATCAAAGTAGTACTTATCGCCCTCATACCCGAACAGGGCGTTGGACTGACGTATGGTTTGATCGTCGAGGAACGGCCTGAACCGCGCCATTTCGCGATCCTGCGTAGTCAGTCCCCAGGTATCAAGGTCGAGATTGAAGGCGTAGTGGTCCATGATGTACTGCTTGAGCCGGGTGATCCGGCGATAGGGCTTCATCTTGGCCAGCCCGTTGAACCAGGGATCCTCCCGCCATTTCCAGATGCGGGGCGACATCAGGTTGGCAAGCAAAAGCGCATACATCAGTTCGGGGAATACGAATATTTCCATGTCCGACAGCGTGACCGCCGCCGACTTCATTTCAAATTCACGTTGAGACTTCACTAGGCGCTCCCTTCCCAGAGACCCGTCATGATGAAACACGTTCTGCGCCCTGTCAACTTTTCCCGCTTGCCACCCGGTCAGACTGGTCTAGAATAAGAACGTGGGCGTTTTATTCAAGGGGAGTGTCGCCATGCATGAAGATCAAAACCAAACCATGATCCGGTCGGCGCTGGGAGCCGGAAAATGGTTTCCCGGAACAAACAAGGAACTGTCTCTCTGCGTTCAGGACTTCCTTGCTGGCGCCCATGTTCCGGAAATCAAGGATCACATCGCGGCCATCGTGGTTCCCCATGCCGGTTACGTCTACTCCGGCCCGGTGGCGGGTTACGCCTATCGCGCCGTTCAGCAGAATGCACTGACCCACGGAGCGCCTGACACCGTCGTGGTTCTCGGGTTCAGCCATCGCGGCCAAAGCCAGGGTGTGGCGCTCATGGATGGGACGGCCTTTTCGACGCCCCTGGGAGAAACCACACTGGATGCTGAAGCCGCCGCCATCCTGACCACGTCCGATCCCCGCATCGTCTTTGACGCCCGCCCCCATAACGGTGAACATTCCCTTGAGAACCAGGTACCCTTCATCCAGGCGGCGCTTCCCTCGGCTTCCCTGGTCATGGCCCTCATCGGCGGGCGCGAATCCGACGCCCTGGAGTCGCTCGCCCAGGCTCTGGCGACCCTTGCCGACAAGAAAAAGATTCTCGTGGTTGCCAGTTCTGATATGCTCCACGATCCGTCTTACGAACGGGTTCGCAAGACGGATCAGGCCACCCTGCGCAAGGTGGTTGCCATGGATATCACGGGATTATTGCATGACTGGGATTTCAGTCATCAGATCCTGTGCGGCATCGGCCCCGTGGTTGCCGCCATGAAGTATGCCGGGAAACGAGGCGCCACAAAGGGCAGCCTGTTGCGGTATCGGAACAGTGGCGATGACCATCCTGAAAGCCGGGGCCAATGGGTAGTCGGCTACGGGGCGGTGGCGTTTACGGTGTAGGACTATGACAATCAACTCCCATCATCTTCGAGTGACGCTTGTGCAGGTCAATGCGGGCCGCGACATCCAGGCCAATCTGGGCCGGATGAAACAGGTCCTTAGCCGGATCGGCACCACTGACCTCATCGCGTTTCCCGAGGTCTTCGCCATCCGCGGCAGCGATGATGATTACCGGAAAAGCGCCCAGCCCCTCACCGGCCCCCTCATGAACTTCATGGCCTCGATCGCGCACCGGCACAACGCCTGGGTCCTCGTTGGGAGTTTCGTGGAAAGTCACAACTCCGTCGCCTACAACACCAGCGTCCTCATGGACCGCCGCGGAGAAGTGGTCTCATCCTACCGGAAAATGCACCTGTTTGAGGCGGAACTGGACTCCGGGGAGATGATCCGCGAAAGCGATCTCTGGACACCCGGCACTGAACCCGTCATGACCGATCTCGATGGCTGGCGTTGCGGCATGGCCATCTGTTATGACCTGCGGTTCCCTGAACTGTTCCGCCAGTATTCTTCCAAAGGCGCCCATGTGTTTTTTATTCCCTCCAACTTTACCCAGCGCACGGGGAAGGATCACTGGGAAATCCTGTTGCGGGCGCGCGCCATCGAAAACCAGTGCTTCGTGATCGCCCCCAACCAATGTGGCACCAATCCCCACACCGGCGTCGCCAGTTACGGCAACAGCATGATCATCGGCCCCTGGGGCGAGATCATCACGCGGTTCGACGAGAATGAAAAAGCCGAAACGGTGACCCTGAATATGCATGACCTTGAAACAACCCGCCGCACCGTTCCCGCGCTGGCACATAGGAAATTATGAATTATGAGTGATGGCCCCTCTCCAATCTCAAATCTGAAATCTCAGATCTCATTTCTCGACTCCCAGACTCACCCCTTACTCATCTCCTGCGCCAAGGGAATCCCCCCCTACCTGAAGGAGGAACTGACCGCGCTGGGCTTCCCCATTCGCGCCGAACTGGAGGCGGGCATCGAGACGACCGGCTCCCTGACCGATGCCATGCGCCTGAACCTGTTGCTGCACACCGGCAACCGTGTCCTGCTTGAACTGGCACGGTTTACGGCGTATCAACCTGACGACCTCTACAAGCGCATCCAGGCCATCCCCTGGGAAGACCTGATCCCTGACACAGGGTATTTCACCGTGACCTCGTTTGTGAATACGCCGGCCATTCGGGACGACCGGTTCGCCAACGTCCGGGTCAAGGATGCCATCGTGGATCGGTTCCGGGAGAAACTCGGGCACCGGCCTGACTCGGGCAACGAACGGAGCGGCGTGGTTGTGTTCCTCTACTGGAACCAGGGCGATGCCAAAATCTATATCGACACGTCCGGCGAATCACTGTCACGCCGGGGCTACCGGAAAATTCCCCTCGCCGCCCCCATGGCGGAAAGCCTGGCCGCCGCCGTGGTGTGCGCCACCGGCTGGACCGGTGAAGGCAATTTCGTCAATCCCATGTGCGGCAGCGGAACCCTCGCCATCGAGGCGGCCCTGCTTGCCCAGGGACGTCCCCCGGGTCTGCTCCGTAGCAACTACGGGTTTATGCACCTCAAGGGATTCGATGATGAAGCGTGGCAGAAGATCCGGCAGGAGGCCCGCGTGCTCCCCAAGCGAAAATTCACGGGCAGGATCATCGCCTCCGACCTGCGCGCCGACGCCGTTGAGGCCGCGCGCCAGAATGCGCGTACCGCCGGGGTGGAACAGTTGATTGAGTTCATGGACTGCGACTTTGCCGAGACACCCGTACCTGAGGGTGGCGGCGTGGTGCTCTTCAATCCGGAATACGGCATGCGCCTCGGCGAGGAAAGCGATTTGGAACCTGTCTACCGCCGCATCGGGGATTTCTTCAAGAAACAGTGCATGGGATATACCGGGTATGTCTTCACCGGCAATATGATCCTCGGCAAAATGATCGGGTTACGCAGTTCACGCCGCATCCTCTTCTTCAATGCCAACATTGAATGCCGACTTCTGGCCTTCAAACTGTATGAGGGCACAAAACGAAAGAAGGGCGACGCAGACGTTCAGGGGTCAGGGGCCGGGGTTCAGGAATGATCCTCACGATCACCGACCTCCCCTATGGCGGACGCGGGATCGGACGTCTGGAGGGCAAAGTCTGTTTCGTCCCCGGCGTCCTTCCCGGGGAAACCGTGAAGGTCAGAATAATCAAGGATCGAGCCGATTTCATCGATGCCGAACCCCTCGAGATCCTGACCCCGTCCCCTCATCGCATCACCCCAACCTGTCCCTTCGCCCGGAAAATCTTAAATCTCAGATCTGAAATCTTAAATCCCTTCTGCCCCGGTTGCAGTTACCAGCATGTGTCCTACGAGGAGGAGGTTCGAATCAAGAACGGGCAACTCCGGGTCTTGCTGGCCCGTCACACCGGATCCAGGGATGATGTGCTTCTTCCCCCGATCCCTGCGCCGGCGCCGCTGGGATATCGCAATAAGATGGCCCTTCATGCACAGGTGGACGGCAAGGAGGTGAGGGTGGGTTATTATATGTCCGACAATACAACCGTGCTTGATATTCCCGCCTGCCCCCTGGCCCTGTCGCCTTTGAACGCCCTGCTGGATGAACGCCGTCGCGATCCCTCCTTTCTCAGGACGTTGAAGGATGGCATGACCATCACCTTCCGCTGGACCGAAAAGGATGGAGCCGTGTGGTGGAGGAACCGGGCGGCGGAAAAAGACATCTGGCTGGTGGAATCATCAGTCATCGGTCCGCTCTCTGTACCGCGCAACAGTTTTTACCAGATGAACCCGGTCATGGCCGATCACCTCGTGAAGGCGGTACAAACCCGACTCACGGAATCCCCGTCACACACGGTGGTCGACCTGTATTGCGGAGTCGGTGTTTTTGCCCTGGCGGCGGCGATGCTCGGCACGCCGCAGGTTATTGGCATGGATCTGGACGGACCGGGCATCAAGGCCGCCGAGTTCAACGCCAAAAAAAGGGAATTGACCAACACGCTGTGGAAAGCCGCCAGCGCCGCGGAGGGTATTCTTGGACTCGGCCTGAAAAGACCTGAAGAGACCACGCTGATTGTGGATCCGCCGCGGAGCGGACTGGGCCGGAAACTGGTTCAGGAAATCCTGGCACACCGACCTCGCCGGATACTCTACATCTCCTGCGCCCCCGACACCATGGTTCGCGATGCCGCCTGGTTGAAGGAAGGGGGTTATGGAATCCGCTCCTCCCAACTTTTCGATCTCTTCCCCCGCACCACCCACTTCGAATCGCTGACTGAATTCCAACACCCGTAGCGCACCGTCAGACCGGCACATTAATCCAGCCTGTTCCCGGACATGTCATTCTCATACAATATTTGCGGGATCTGGAACGTTATATGGATAAGGTCGGCAAGGTGTAATATCAGGAGACTCAGAATGAACGGTATGATCCGGCTCGTGGCTTTGATCGCGTTGCTGTCAGGCGGATCGAATGCGACAACCGCGGGAGACAAAACCACAATGAGCGCATGGAATAAACTGACGCCTAAAGAAGAACAGATCATTATTCAAAAGGGCACCGAGGCCCCCTTTACCGGTCGGTTTGAAAAATTCAAGGACTCCGGCACCTATGTCTGTCGGCGTTGCGGCGCCGCCCTCTACCGTTCGGAGGATAAATTTGACGCTGGTTGCGGATGGCCCAGTTTCGACGCTGAAATCCCGGGCGCTGTGAAACGGCTTCCCGACGCGGATGGCAGACGCGTTGAGATCGAGTGCCAGCATTGCAAGGGGCATTTGGGTCATGTGTTTACCGGTGAACGGCTGACTCTGCGGGACACCCGCCACTGCGTGAATTCCATCTCGATGGATTTCGTTCCCGAGGCTGACTCCACCAACCGCTTTGAGCGCGCCGTCTTTGCCGGCGGGTGCTTCTGGGGCGTTGAATACTACCTGCAACAGGCCACCGGGGTGATCCGAACCACGGTTGGTTACACGGGTGGGAAGACGAAAAAACCGACTTATCAGGAGGTCTGCAGCCACGCCAGCGGCCATGCCGAGGCTGTTGAGGTGATCTATGATCCGCTGCAAACATCATTCGAGAAACTCGCCCGTTTGTTCTTTGAGATTCACGACCCGACCCAAGTTGACCGGCAAGGGCCCGATATAGGCGACCAATACCGATCCGAAGTGTTCTACGTGAATGCGGCCCAAAAACAGGCCGCCGAAAAACTGATCGCCGAACTGAAGACAAAAGGCTGGAACGTCGTCACACGCCTTGAGCCGTCCGCGGCATTCTGGCCCGGCGAGGACTACCACCGGAATTATTACCAACGCCATGGCAAGCTCCCCTACTGCCACCGTCCCGAGCCGCGTTTTGAAAAAGGGCCGGGCATGACTCAGTAGCCGAACGCCGGAACACAAAGCCGTGAATACGATTGACAGTGGCGGCTCAGACGCGCAAAACTTGACGCCATGAAAAAGAACCTGTTTACCCTCATCTCGTTAGGAATGGTTGTGTTAACCGCATGTTTTGTGGCGGGATGTGCCACCATGCCGGGCGGAGTCGCTCCTTCATCCACACCGCTGGAAGGGCGCAGTTATCAAATCATGGGATACACGGAAGCCACAGACAGTCGTGTTTGTCTGTTCGGCATCATCCCGATCACCCCGCACAATTCCATTCGCGAGGCCATCCGTTCCGCAGCCCGGAAAGTGGGCGGAGATGCCCTCATCGAAGTCTCGGTCGAAGGCTATACCCAATACTGGATTCTCTTCAGCCGCAATGTAACGCGCGTTGAAGGCATTGGCATCCGGTTCACGAAGTAGTCAGGATGACTTGGCGCCCGGCCCCTTTACAGGTTCGGGCAGAATGTTGCCAACGGCCGTGGAATCCTGTACCTGTTTTGGGTACAATTGCCTTTTGGGTTTATGCTCCCCCTCATGAAGAGCATTCATACCCACGCCTACCGTGCCCTCTTGGCCTGGCTTCGAGTCAACCGGCGAGCCCATTGTCTCTCCATGCGTCAGGTGGGAAACCGGATGGGAATGTCACATTCCTGGGTCGGCAAGGTGGAAACGGGCGAGCGTCGGCTGGATGTTACTGAATATGTCCAACTGTGCCGTGCCATTGGCGTGAAGTCAATCCAGGGGATCGCCATTGTGGAAGCCGCCCTGTCGAAGTCTGAAGCCGTGAAAGCCTACCGCCCCCCGGGCGAATCCTGAATCACGGTGTCGCGCAAGCCGTTCACCGCGTCCCGCCCCGGATAATCAAGCGTGTAGTGGAGGCCCCGGCTTTCCTTGCGTTGTTGGGCGGAACGGATGATCAACTCTCCCACATCGGCGATATTCCGCAACTCCAGGATGTCGGGTGTGACGAGGTAGTCGAGGTAATACTGCCTGATTTCCTGGCGCAGATTGCGAATGCGGCGCGCGGCGCGCTCCAGGCGTTTATCCGACCTGACGATCCCCACGTAATCCCACATACAGGTGCGGACTTCGTTCCAGTTATGTTCCAGGACAATACTTTCATCACTCGGCACGGCCGCCCCGTACTCCCACTCGGGAATCCCCATGGATCGGGTCTCCCGGCGGGGTTCTCCCCCGAGATGATCAGCCATCTGCGCCGAGCAAACCAGGGCTTCAAGCAGGGAGTTGCTGGCGAGCCGATTCGCCCCATGCAGGCCCGTACAGGCCACTTCCCCGCAGGCATACAACCCGGGCATGGCCGTGCGTCCATCCACCGTGGCCTCCACCCCTCCGCAGAAATAATGCGCCGCCGGAACCACGGGAACCAGATCCCGCGCCATGTCGATCCCCAGCGCCAGACATCGCGCATAGATTGTCGGAAAACGGTTGATCAGAAACTCCGCCGAGTGTTTCCGGATATCCAGAAAGACACTGGGCGCCCCGCTGAGTTTCATCTCGCGGTCAATGGCCCGGGCCACAATGTCACGCGGCGCCAGAGCGGCCCGCGAGTCGTATTGATCCATAAACGACTTGCCCTCACCGTCCACCAGAACCGCCCCCTCGCCCCGGACGGCCTCGCTGATGAGAAAAGATTTGGCCTTGGGGTGGTGCAATATAGTCGGGTGGAACTGAATGAACTCCATATTCTTGATGGGAAGCCCCGCCCGCCACGCCATCGCCACGCCGTCGCCGGTCGCGATGTCGGGATTACTCGTGTAGAGATAAACCTTTCCGCCGCCACCTGTCGCAAGGATTGTCGCAGACGCCCGTATGGCAAAAATCTCCGTGGTCGTTTCGTCCAGCACATAGACGCCTATGCACCGGTTATCGGACGGTGACACGGATCCCTTCCCGCCGCCCCGCTCCGCCAGCCAGCCGGTCGTAATCAGGTCAATCACCATGGTATGATCCATGATGGAAATGTTGGCCTGGGCCTGAACCTGACTCAGCAGTGTTTTTTCCACCGCCTGACCCGTGATATCGCCGGCGTGCAGAACCCGGCGCCGGGAATGCCCTCCCTCGCGGCCCAGGTCAGAGGCAAACTTGAGACCGAACCGCTCCAACTCAGCGATCTCCTCGGGGCCGTTACGAACGATCTCCCGAACCACATCCTCGTGACAGAGCCCCGCGCCGGCGTCGAGCGTGTCGGCGACATGCTGGGCAAAACTGTCGTCGGTATCCATGACGCAGGCAATCCCGCCCTGGGCATAGTTCGTGTTGCTTTCCGCACGGCCCTTCTTGGTCACCACCAGGACACGGCCCTGGCGGGACAAATGCAGGGCCGACATCAGCCCCGCGATCCCGCTTCCCAGAACAAGGTAGTCGTAATCAATGATTCTCATGGCTTCATGCGGAACCCATCATAAACCGAAGAACGATTTCTTTACCATTTTCTCAAGTAATATATCAATTTTTCGGGTCTCTCCAGCACGAACCTTGTAATACTGCAGACACCCTTTGTAGCCGGGAGCCTCCACCATGACCTTGTGGTTTTCGTCAGGCGTCACCTCGATGCTGCCGGTGGCTACGACAGTCCCGTCAACAGTGATAATGGCCGTCTTGGGAGACACACGGATATCGAGCGCCCCCTTGCCTTTTGAAACGGATTGATTCGTCACACTCAGTGCCGGCTGGGTCTCGAGTCCCGCCACAGCCTTCTCCGGCGTGCGCCCCGTAACGGTTTGCGCGACGGGCAGAGGGACAGACACCTTCGTTATCGGAGTCGGAGGACTATTCCGGGCCGCCTCCTCGGCCTGCAACTTGGCCTTGCGCTGCAACGCCAGAGCATCAGACTGTCGGGTCAGATAGGCTTCGCGCCGTCCCTCAACACCCTGTAACAGGACGCTGAGCGCGCTTTTCCCGAAACGCTCCGGCGTCACCGCGATGAGCGTGACAAGTTCTTTTTGCGCCTTCTCGGCCTCATCCGCCTTCCCGGCATCAAACGCTGATTTGGCTCCCCGGGCATAACCGTCTGCAATCAAGAGGTATTT
>CAYHEL010000023.1:0-14452 GCA_964355415.1 uncultured Verrucomicrobiota bacterium
GGAAGCATCATACTCGCCCAATCCTGGGTGCGATGGACTGACCCCGATGATGACCGGACAGCAGAAGCGTTCGATTGCCTTGGATTTGCCCCGATTCTCTGCGACATGCACGCTGAATCGGATCATTGGGCCGAGTTGCAGACCCTTTTGAAACTCCAGCCCAAAGGCGCCATCGGGTATGGCATTCCCAGTAACGCCGCCTTGCGCATGGATCCTCAAGGCAGGCTACAACCACTCCGGGGTGAGGTTGTCCGTTACCAATGGCAGGGGCATAAGGTGACACCGTTGGATTCACTGAAACCGTGAAGAGAGAGCCGTCTTTCAGCGACCCGGGGTGAGCACCTCGGGAGGCATGATCGTGACCTTGATAGTGAGTTCACCCGTATTGTCACTTCGGGCCGCCTTGCCGGTCACCTCATTGATGTCAAAATAGAGGAGGCCTCGATCAGTGGCCTTGATTTTTGTCGCCTGACCGACCACTACCGGGGCGCTCTCTTTTCCAATTCGCGCCAGGAACGCGCCATAATTGGCGCCAGGAACCTGTCGCAAGGCGGGATCCGCATAATGACGATAGGTGGGCACGGAGGATGGATACCCGTCGGCGGAGCAGTGTTCTCCCTTCGCTCCGCAGGACCATTCTCCTTCCGCCCTGATTGAGATCATGGAGTCCTTCTGGACAATGACCCCCGTTGGATACCATTGATTCGCATCAGCAGACAGCGAAAGGGTTTTGGATAGCACCCTCGGATCGGGAAGAAATTTCCACTTCACGAATCGGTTTGTCGTAAACATTTCATTGCTCAGAATCATCGGGACATATCCCGTCAAGGCCAATTCCACTGAATGCATACCGACGGGAATGGGAACTCGGCAGGGAGATTTCATGTCCTTCACGAGTTCGCCATCCACCACCACAGAAGCCCCCGGCGGCACCGTCGCCACGGACAAAAACAGCGGGGGAACGGATTTCATGATCTCCGCGGAGTCAAACTCAGGCTCCGCGCCGGGGTTAAGAAAGGCGGCAGCCCCCTCGTCCGCCCCGACCTGTAAATCGAACGCATGGGAACTGGGATATTTGGCCGACACCAAACGGATCGTGAGACTATAGTCATTGTCGCCCGAAGGCCATTCAATGACGTCCACTCCCTCTTTCCCCGAACAACTCTTCAATCGAATCGGCACGGCGGGACGTTGTGGATACTTATATAACGCCTGGTACTCGACACGGGAGTTACTCCCTGTAATCGGATTTGCATTTTGAACGGCATTCGTCCCGACCTTCATCTGGCCCAGTGGAATGGTGACGACATCCATGCTCATAGCCACACCACGCCCATGGGCTATGGTGGCCCACTTCCGGGCCGTTCCGAACGATCCAAGCACTTCCGGCGGGGTTCCGGCAACCGATCCTGAGGGCTTGTCGCCCCCTCCTGTTTTATCCGTTTGCAATACCGGAACGGGGTCATATTTCCCCTCAGCCCAACTCTGAAATTCCTGCTTCATCTCATCGGTAACGACATCACCCTTCCAGTCCGGGCGACTCTTGACAGCCAGCGCCCTGAACCGGTCAAGGAAGTCCTTCTGTAAAGCGGTTCTAGCCGTATCGAAATCACCATCAATCTTTTTTCCTGCAGTCGCGAACTCGGCCACGACGGTTTCCAGTTCACGCCGCACTTTGACCGGCAATTTGACAGTTCCGGTTGCGTTCAGGTTGGTCAGAATCCCCTCGAAGATCAGCTTGGCATTATTGGCTACCGCCATCCCCGTCACATTTCTGGTTTTCGACTTTTCCTTAAGCATCGCTTCGGTATTCTCGATGTTGATCTGAATCACACTGACCAGGGCGGTCGTCCGGGTGGTTTGAATGGCTTCCATGGCTTTCGTGAAGGCCGCCTTGAGCGCGGTGAAATCGGGGGCGGAATAATCAATCACCGGTTGGGGGGGCGCCTCGGCGCACAACCCGGACTGGACAGTCGCCAGCGTCAACAGGCAAAGACAGATTATCCGCAACCTCTGCACCACTACTCCCGGGCATTCTTGACGCCAGTTTGTTCTCCGCCTGTGGCCGTCGGCTTATACAGCCCTTTGGCATCAAATTCATACCACCACACCACGACGCCCCCCCTCATCGCGGAAACCTTGATGCGCGAGATGGTGACCGGATACTTTGGATTAAAGGCCGTCAAACCATACATCTCTCTCAGCTTGGCCATGTCAACGGGAACTCTGAAACTGATATTCACATCCAGTTCCTCGACCATTTTGACGTCCTTGCGCCGGACGGTGAATACCTCCGGCTCATGAACTTTCTTCCGGGAGTCCTGGTCGCTTGTCTGGGCAACGAATTCCTGATGATAAACACAGTCAAAAACCAGAAGATCGTAGGTCTCAGTTTCCCCCGGGGTCATTCTCAGGGTTATGATCTGTGTTCCGTTTTGAACTGGATCAGGAGTAATCTCAACCTCGGTGAGGGGCCCGGCCCAGCCTGTGAGCGCCCCTCCCAAAACACATCCTGCCACCATCCACTTCCAATTCATTTCAAGTCTCCCGCCCGTCGCGTCCTGGTTAGTCGATGCGCGCAACCTTGCGATATCGCCCCTTGTAAATCTCCGCCAATTGTTTCAGGAAGGCATCACCCTCTTTGTCGATGCAATATCCAATTGCATGAATGACAGGAAGTTTTTTCCCTTTTTTCACGTACACCGACTCATGCAGGATTTTGAGATGCTGAACAAAGTCCGACAAGGTCCAAAAACCCGGATCGGCCATCGGCGGGGGCGCGGGACGGGCGGGATGGGCGGGGCCTACCGTATGGGTTCGGACTTCCCAATGCGCGGGAATGGCGGCGCGTCCGGGCGAACCCGGATCTCCCTGAGGTGGCGCCTGGCCTTCCTTCAACGACGTCACCTTGGGCGCGGGACTGGGGGGACGCGCCGGAATCGCAGGTTGTTCGGGAATCCAGACGCGTTCAGAGACCGACTGGGGAGGCTGATAACTGGCCGCCGCCGCCTCATAGGCGGCCATGGCCCCCTGATTGGCCTGCGTCCAACGCTGTACCTCAGCGGCGCGGGCTTGGGCCATCGCGGCCGTCACCCCTTTCTTGACCTGGGGGAGACCATCGCTGATGATGAGAATCGTATCGGCGCCCTGCTCGAAAGCCGCCGTCAGAGCGAGGTCAAGCCGGGTCGTCCCGCCCATCGCCGGAATGCCTATCCCAGACGGACTCAGATTGCCTGATGTGAGGCCAAAGTTGCCTTCGGTATTGAACACCCGCAAAAATAGTTTGGCTTTGGTCTTGTAGTCATCGTTTGCCACCACCATTTGCTTTTCATACGCACTCGCGGAATCCGCAAACACAATCACATTAAACATGGCCGCCTCGGAGAGGGCATCAATCACCTTGTTGATCCGATCCTTAACCCGCTGATAACCGCGAATGCCGCCGACCTGCTCTTCGATCATGCTCACCGACACATCCACCAGAATGGCAATCTTATCGCCACGCCCGCGGATGCCGAAGAAATCAAACGCAGACACACCGGTGCCGAACCCGCTTAGGCCGTAACCGGTTCCCAGCCCGGAACCCAGCCCCGTCCCACTAAACGCCTTGAATTTCGGTTGAAAACTCGTCTTGACGACCTTGGGATCCATCTTGATCTCGGGTAATGCCAGTTGCGACGTCATCTTGGTGGACACCATGCGCGGACTCATCGAGGGGCGACTGGAACTGCGTTGCTGTTTGGAGACCTTCACCTTGAATTCAAGTTTGCGGGGCTCATAACTCTTCATTGGGGGAGGCTGACCGACAAAGGTTGACTCCCGGTTATAAAAGATGTGGCTGATCACAAAAACGGCAGCCCCTAACAACAGCAAGCCATGAATGGCAAAACTGACATATAAACTCCGGCGGATGACCGTGGACATGGGCTTTTGGCGCTTCCCGGCCACCCACTTCTTAAATGACTCGATGATCTTCATGATTTCATGTCTCCGGCCCGGTTCAACCCGACCCGAACGTCACATCCTTGATCCCCGCTCCCGAGCAGGCGTTCATCACATCTATAACCCGCGAATAATTCGACGTATCCTCGGCCTGGATGGTAATCATGTACTTGGCCTTGGCCGCCTCCGAAGAAAGCCGGTAGCGAACCAGGGTCTTCACCAGTTCCATCATATCCTTGTCCTCATACATCTTTCCATTCAGGCTCACGACGCCCTTGGCGCTGACCTCGATAATCTGCTCATCGGGCATGTCCACCGGCCCACCCTGTGCCATGATACCGGGCAGGGTGATCCCCAGATCCGTCTCCTCCTGCCCCAGCCGGGTCACGAGCATGAAGAAAATGAGCAGGAACATGACCGTATCGATCATCGGGGTCAAATCAATCTTGGCCTCTTCAATATGGGATGACGACGAGAGTCTCATGTCATTCGCCCCCCCCGTAAAGATCCTGCACATACGTCGCAAAAATAACGTCAGACACACCCGCCGCCGCACAGGCAGACATGGCCCGGCGCACAATGGCGAACTTCACCTCACGGTCGGCCCTCAGGTACAGGCGCATGGAAGGCTCAACCTTTAACTGCTCCTCCATCAATTTCGTCAGCCCCTCATCGTTCACCAGTTTTCCAAACACCAGAAACGGCCGGTCGGCGGTCGCCCGTTCTCCAGCCGGTGTTCTCTCGCCTTCTTTCATCACATTCACCACGCCGCGACGACTGGGATCCTTCTGCTTCGCGGCATTCGTGGCCACGGGCAGGCGAACCTCGGTAGGCGCGTCCAACTTGGACATGGTCGCTGAGCACATAAAGAAAATCAGAAGCAGGAATACGCAGTCAATCAGCGGAACCAGTTCCACTTTGGCTTCTTCAATTTCAGATGGCTGGTGAATCTTCATGTCATGTCCAGGGGGAAATCGTGGTTATTCCTTCTGGTCGCCCTTTGCATTCCGGGCCAGTTCCTCAAACTGCTTGCCCACACCCATCATCCCATCCAGAATTTGGGTAAAATACCCCTCTGATTCCTTCATGATGGAATTCAGGGTATTGCGGAAAAAGAAATAGAACCCCATCGCCGCAATGGCGATCATCAGGCCGGAGGCCGTACAAACAAGGGCCTCGCCGATATTCTTGGCAAGCATCTCGGGTTTTCCCATACCACCGGTTCCGATTTTGGAAAAGGCCCCGATCATACCGCTGACGGTTCCCAGCAGACCCCACATCGGCGCCATGGAGGTCAGCAACGCCAGAAAGTTCACATAGAACCCGTAGCGGGACTCTTCCCGCCCCGCCGTCTCGGCAATGGCCGCCTCCATCTTCTCCCGCGATCCCAGCAGATCGTCGGGCTTAATCTGGCGCAAACCCGCTGTCAGGGATCGCGTGAAAAAGGTATCCGTGGACGAGGAGAGTTGCCAGAGTTGGACATAATCCTGTTTTTCGGCCGCCGTCTTGAGTTGGGCAATCGTATCAGGCGGAAGCATCTTCCTGCTGTTGACCCGTTGGAAATTAACCACAATGAGCCAGACCACGACAACCGAACAGGTTCCCAAGGCCCACATGGCCCACCCGCCCGACTTGATCAAATCAAACAGGGTGGTTCGACTTTCCACCTTTAACTGGGTCGCCGCTCCCGCCACATCGGATGTCTGGGCCATCAATTCATGTCCCAACACCACGCCTACCACCGCCGCAATCGCTATCATCATCCATTGCTTTTTCATATCACCCTTCACTTCCCTTTTTTGATCCTGTCGTGTTGCAAATCAAACTCCGTCGTCCTAATTCGAATTCCCATGCGCCGAGGCTCCTTTTTTCGCCGGTTTCGAAGCCGGCGCCGGTTTGGAGATTGGGGCGGGGGCGGGCATAGGGGCAGGCGGCGGAGGAGCCGCCTCCTCCTCTCCTCCCGTACCCTGAGCCTTGGGTTTCCCGGTCTCGCTCTCCGGATCCAGACTCTCCTCGGCCTCTGGTTTTTCAACATCCAGGGTTCCCTTCAATAGGGACATGGCCTTCGCATTGACATCCTCATCCAGTCCAAAAAACGTCCGCTCGATACCCACCACTTCCTTGGCCAGAGTCAGTTTCTGATTCATGACATACTGGAGACGAGTCTTCGCCAGGTTGGCCCAATCCGTGCCCTGGAATAACCTCGCCACCTCATAATAGACGTCGCGCGCCCTGTACGGTTCCAGCAAGGCCTCATAGAGCCGACCCGACATCATCAGGGCTTCCGGGAACACTTCAATATCTTTATTTTCAAAGGCAACGGACTTCACAACGGCGTTCATCGCCCCCCGATTGTCCCCATTCGCCTCACGCAACGCCGCCAGGGTAAACCAATAAAGCCCCATGGTCTGATCGCCAATCTCCGGAACTCTCATCTTTTTCAGTTCCGCCTCCGCCTGTTTCAGGTTTTTCAAAGTGATCAGACAAAGAATACTCTTCATTCGGGCCGATTCCGCCTCGGGGAACCACTCTGCCGCAGCCAAAGAGGTGTAAACACTGTAGGCCCGCTGGGTAATTCGGTTCGCTTTTTCCTCGTCGCCACTTTTCTCGGCCCGCATCAGGTTCGCCGTTTTGACCAGCGCATTACCCAGGGTCATGGCAAGATCCACGCCGTTGTTGTTCTTAATTCCCAGGTAGGGGAACAGGGGACTGACCACCGGCCAGAGAAGAATACAGGCCCGGTTCCAATTCTGTTCCATCAGGGCTCGATTCACGTCGTCTGCGTCCATCTTGATGTCAAAGGAAAAACGATCCAGGGAAGCGGCCGCGAGGGAGATGGAGGCCCCGGACGCCATGGTGGGATCCCGGTAAAATAGTTTGACTCCATCGAACGAGGTGACGGCCACGTCCATGTAGTCTTTGCCCGTTACCCGAAGCGTTGCCAGTACGGCCGTTGAGGGGGCATTGGAGGCGACCGGCGGCGAGGCCGTCTGCGCCTCAACAACGACGCTCGATCCGGCCATGATCAACCCGGCAACCGTCGCCCGTACACATTGTCTCATCCATTTCATGTTATTGCTTTGTCATCTCCGCCAGGCGTTTCGTCGCCTCGGCAAATTCCGGAAGGGTCTTCATGTCCGATATCGAGACCATCTCCTGAAGCGTTTCCGTCGCCTTGTTGTAAAGACTAAGCCGGTTCAGGCACTCCGCCCGGGCAAGATAGGCCTTGGCGCTCCACTGCAGATACTTGCCGTACATGACATAGATGCGTTCAAAATAGGCGCTGGCCTGTTCGTAATTACGTTGCCCCCTGGCGCATTCACCCCGTCCGTAGAGGGCGGCGGGCCAGAGCGGGCCCTTCCAGTCCCGAACCCCGAGGATCGACTTGTAACAGTCGTCGGCCTCCTTGAATTTCCCCATTTTGACCTGGAGATCCCCGAGCATCAGAAGGGCCGAGGCCGCCTCGGGACTGGAGGCATACACTTCCTTGACCAACGTCAGGTGCTTGATGGCCACCTTGTAGTTTTCATCGGCTATGGCATACTGCGCCAGCATCATGCGGGCATTCAACGCCGTATCGGTTTCAGGGAAAGTCTTGATGACCGCCTCCGCCACCTTGAGCGCCAGATCCTTGTCCTTCCGCTTCTGGGCCTCGTCCATGATGAGTTCCAGCACACCGGAACTGGCGTTGGGAATATTCACCTCGCGAACCAGTTCTGCGAGCAACTGCTGTTTCCTCTCGTCGCTGATATTGGGCTGATAGTAAAGGACGCGCTTCAATCGGAGCGACAGCGCCGCCTGTCCGGCCTTTTCCGACTTTTTCTGCAAAGCCTCCAGGTCGGCCCAGGAGGACTCCGCCACCGCCTTATCCGCAGCCTTGCCCTGTCCGACCCACTCCTCGAGAATCAGGTCGATGCCCAGAGCCTTGCGGTCAACCCCGTATTTTTCAACCGCATTGCGGAAAAATTCCAGCGCGCCCCGCTGCTCGCCAAGATTCCGCATGGACGATCCAATCCAATAGATGGCCATCGGGATGTTCGACCCTTCACGGTTGCGGGCGATATACTCCTTGAAGTGACCGATCATCCCCTGGAAGTCCCGGATCTCATTGAGCATTTCGCCAACCCGGAACATGGAGTAATTGTAAAACTCGATGTTGACATCAAAAGCGGCAACCCGTTTGTAGGCGCTGACGGCGGCGGGCAGGTCGGCACGGGCGCCGGCGGTATCCCCCAGCATCATCCAGGCCTCGCCCGACAGGTTGTTTGTGGGATAGTCCTGAACAAAGGCTGAGAAACGAACTTCCGCTTCCTTGAACCGGCTCACGCCGAAATCGCAAACGGCCCGCCTGAACCGGGAGTCCATGATATAGGGATTTTCACCCGTATGCCGGAGTACCTTGTCAAACTCCGGAGCCGCCTCGTCAAATTTCTGCTGGAACATAAGCCCCATACCGATCCAGTACGTCCCGTCATTCTCACGCGGATTGCCCACGAAGGTGTTGTTCATCTTCCGAAACCAACTCACGCTCTCCTCGAATTTCTCCTCCATGAAGTTGGCGTATCCGATCAGGAACATGGCCTCGGCCGCCTGGGAGTGCTTGGGACTGATCTCCAGCGCCTTGGTCAGCACCTCGATGACCTTCGGCCAATCCTCCCCCTTCGCATAGATCTGACCCACCATGATCGAAACCTCGTCATAATACTCACCGGCGGGATACTTCGCCATGTACTCATGCCCGATTTCGAGGGCGCGATCCCAAGGCGGAATCCGAAGGGAACATTGGAACGCATAATAGAGCGCCTCATTGGCTTTCGGCTCGGGGGCCACACCAGAAAGATAGAGGAAGAGTTCGCGGCTCTCGCGATACCGGGCGATCTCCATGTAGGAACGGGCCATGCGAAAATACAGTTCCATATCGTAATTTTCGATGGACTCGAGGGCCTTGATGGAGGCCTCCAACTCGCCGATCTCCTCCTGAACCCGCATCAGGAACCGTGGCTCCTCGGTGTTGCGTTTCAACGCATCCGCCTTTTTCTGAAGAACCTCCAGATGCTGCTGACTGCGGGCTACCAGGACATCATGCGGATACACCAACCGGTAAATCCACAAGGCATCCCGGTATTTCTCATCCCCGAACAGATTGTCGCCGGCCTCCAGCGCCGCCATGTTGAACGCCACGCTCCGGGAGGCAAAGGAATTGGGCGTCAGAAGGAACGGAATCAGCCGGTATACTTTCGGCAACTGATGCTCCTTGAGAAACGCGGTCGTAAGCATGGCGGCCGCCCAGTTCTTCCTCGAGAAATCGGGCGCTGCCTGGTAGAGTTTCCGGAGCACCGGGATGACCTTGTCCCACTTGTCCTGGGCCAGATAGCACCGGGACATGGACATATAGACATCCGCCTGCAAGTCCGAGTTCAACTCATACGTTTTGAGAACCCGGTTGTAGCGCTTGAGCGCTTCGGGGTATTTCTCCTCGAACCGGTAACTGTCCGCAATGTAGATATCCGCCTGTTTGGCCAGCATTCCCGTCCGGTATTTCTGAAGGTAAACGGTAAATGCAGTACGGGACTCGCCGAACTGACCCAGCAGGAAATGGCAGGCCCCGAGATTGAAGTACACCATCTCCATCTGGATAACCGTGACATCCTTTTTGCTGGTTCCATACCAGTCCACGAGTTGCTGAAGACTGGTGATGGCGTCTGCGAAAGCCCCTTGACTCATGGCCTTGGAAGCATTGAACCGGGCCTCACGGGGGGTCGCTCCCTCCTGGGCACAGACCGAACCCGCAAGGACAGTCAGAAGCATTGAAACGAGCCAAGCGACGGCTATTCGATTAGTCTGTCCTGCTCTCATAGTTCGGCAATTCAAACCTGACTGGTGACCGATTCTGCGATGACGCAACCTTGTCCGAAATTGGAATCCACTTCACTACCTGATTCAGCCAAGGAACACAAGTCCGTTTTCACCTGACATGAGTGCGGGATCGCATGTGAGATTCGCAGGGGCTTGTCGTAATCTTAGCCGTCGGGTTGTCGAGACTGGCAGGCAGACCCGGAATATAGTTCTGACCGGGATCCATGTCTGTGATGAAGTCGGCAAGAAGCCGGGAGCAGGCCTCCAGGTCATCCAGCGAGATCACCTCAACGGCGGTATGCATGTAGCGATTGGGAATGCTGACCAGAGCCGTCGCCACACCCAACCGGTTCACTTGCATCGCATTGGCATCGGTGCCCGTTGCGCTCGGCTCGGCCGTCACCTGGAACGGCACCTTGTGTTTCTTGGCGGAGGCTTCCATCAACCGGGCCAAAACCGGGTTGATATTCGGCCCGCGGTGAAGCGCGGGGCCTTTGCCCAATTTGCACTCCCCCGTCCGCTTGGCATCCCCCCCGGGATAGTCGGAGGCAAACCCGACATCCACGGCAATACCGACATGCGGATCAATCCCAAAGGCGCTGGTGCGAGCCCCGCGCAATCCGATCTCCTCCTGGACGCTCGTGACCCCGTAAACACCGACCTTCACCTTGCGCCCGGCCAGACGGCGAAGGGTTTCGACCACCACAAACGCTCCGGCGCGGTCATCAAAGCCCCGTCCCGCCACCAGATTGTTAAGCATTTTCTCCAACCCGACGTTGATCGTAACGTAATCGCCGACCGACACATGCTTGAGCGCCTCTTTCCGGTTCTTGGCCCCGATGTCAATCCACAGTTCGTGTAGTTTCAGAGGTTTGCCCCGCTCATCCGGTTCCATCATGTGGATCGGCTTGCGTCCGATCACGCCTAACACCGAACCCTTTGCCGAATGAATGTTCACGCGCTGGCCATCCATCACCGAGGGATCGATACCGCCGATGGCCGCGAATGACAGGAACCCGCGATCCTCAACATGGACGATCATGAGGCCGATCTCATCGCAATGCCCGGAGAGCATAACCCGCACCGGAGCCTTGGGATTGATCACTCCAATCACATTGCCGTGGACATCCGTCCGGACTTCATCGCAGAACGGAACCATTCGTTTTTTCAGAACCGACTGGATTCCCCACTCAAACCCGGAGGGGCTCGCAATACCGATTAACTGCTTTAGAAAATCAACGGATTCTTTATGCATAAGTGACTCTTTCGTTTCCTGTCTTGTTCTCTTCTTCGCGCTTCCGCGCGAGTCCTCCCCCATCCATCATAAACCGATCAACGGATCAGCCAGCCCGATTTCCTTGAACGCCCCCGCCCGTTCCACACAGGAGGGACACTCGCCGCAAGGAACTTCGCCACCGCGATAACAGGTCCAAGTGTGGGCGTAATCCACGCCCAATTCAAGTCCCAGTTGAAGTTCCTCCGCCTTGCGCATCCAGACAAACGGGGCGTGAACCACGACCGGCGGCTTCCGGTTCAATGCCAGCACGGCATTGATCCGCTCCAGGAATTCGGGGGTGCAATCCCAATAGCCATACCGATCCTGGGTCTGAGCGCCATAGAACAGGTCCCGCACCCCCCTCGACTCGGCGTACGCCGCCGCCACGGAAAGCAGTATCATGTTCCGGTTGGGAACATAGGTGGGCGGCTGGGTCATCACCTCATGCCCCAGATCCTCCAGGCGGGGCACGGCCACGGCGGCATCAGTCAGGGCCGATCCCCCGGGAATCAAGGCCCCAAAAAAGGACATATCGACCACGTCATGCGACGCGGCCCCCGCCGCGTTGGCCTGCCAGGCCGCCGCCTCGATCTCGCGCTTATGCTTTTGTCCGTAAAGAAAAGACAGGGCATGCACCTCGGATGCGCCGAGTTTCTTGATGACATAATGCAACAAGGTCGAGGAATCCACCCCGCCAGAAAGCAGAACCACAGCCCGATCCACATGCTTGATGTTCATGCAACACTCCGAATCTATTGAACGCCCATCACTTTATGCAGTTGGATCTGCGCCCGGATCGGCAAGCCCGACGCCACAACCCAGGAGGCTAACGTCGCCGGAGGAAGGTGTCCGGCAACCGGACTGAATAAAACGGCATGGCATCGCCGGTCAAGTTGGTGCTTGATCACCAGTCGACGCGCCCAGTCAAAGTCCTTCCGGTCATGGATCACAAACTTCGTCTCATCATGGGGACGCAGGCGCTTGAGGTTGGCCCAGTCCATGGCCGCCGTCTCTCCACTGCCCGGGCATTTCACATCCATGATGGCGATGACGCCTTTGGGAATGGCCGCGATATCAAGGCTCCCATTCGTCTCCACCAGCACAGGTCTTCCCCTGCTCACCTGGAGCAAACCCAACGCCAAATCCCGGAATCCCGCCTGCGCCAGAGGCTCGCCGCCCGTAATCTCGGCAAGAGCGGCGCGCGAGGAAGCAAACCGCCTTGTCAACGATTCGATCCGGGTCTTGCGCCCCGTCGGATAGGCCCGTTTCGAGTCGCAATAGACGCACCGCAAATTGCATCCGCTGAGACGCACAAAGAAGCAGGGCAATCCCGCCCACGTGGACTCCCCCTGGATGGAGGTGAACGTTTCGGTGACCCAGACCTCCTCAGTCTTCATTCCAATAACTCGCGGTGGTGCCGGGGGTTTCACAGACGGTGATCCTGAATATCTGGCAGGCCTCGCCATTCAACCGCTCTCCGAATTTACCATGCAGGTAGCGGGCAAGATTTTCCGAGGTTGGGTTGTCCCGGAGAAAAGCCGGGAGTTGGTTTAAATCGCAGTGATCCACTTCCTTCATGACCTCACGAATCGCCGCCTTGATATCCCTGAAATCAATAAGCATCCCCAACGCATTCAGCCGTGATCCCCTGACATAGATTTCCACATCCCAGTTGTGGCCATGCAGGTTGGCGCAGGCGCCGTCATACCCAACCAACCGGTGCGCCGCTGAAAAATGAGTTTTGACACTTAATTCGAACATAAATTTGTCCCACCCCCGTCCCTGCCAGAATGAAAAGGGGATTAAACCTGATAACAGGCCTTGATGTCGTTGAAGTCCTTGTCCTTGAGATAGGCGGCAATGGCGGTGTCGTAGGCTGCGGTATGGGCAAAGGCCTTCCGGGCCAATCCGAACCGGGTCTTGAGCGACAACACGCCCTTTCCGGCCTCCAACTCGCGAATCACGCCGTCATAGTCCGCAGGATCGGTCACCGACGCCACGCGCAAAAAATTCTTGGCCGAGGCGCGAATCATGCAGGGGCCGCCAATGTCGATATGGGCCCGCGCCCTCTCGGGCGTTACATCGGGTCTGGCCAGGGTCTGAACAAAGGGATAAAGATTCACCACCACCATGTCAAATGCCACGCCCTGAGTGCGTTTCAGGTCATCGGCATGGGCCGGATTATAGGTCTCGCTCAAGAGGCCCAGGTAGATTTTAAAATCCAGGGTCTTCACCAGTCCGCCCTGCATCTCGGGTTGGCCTGTATAGTCCGAAACCGACACCAGATTTCTTGAATCCGGCCCGAGACTCTCGCGAAGCGCCGTGTAGGTTCCGCCGGTGGAATAGATCCTTGCCGCCGGATTAACCCTCAGCAAGGCCAACACCAGCCGATCCAACCCGGTTTTGTCGGATACACTGGCCAGCACATTCTGGACTTTTACGCCATCATCAATACGCTCAACCCAATTCACTGCCATAGCCGTAACTCCTTCAAATTGGTACGAGGTTTCATTATGCCAGAAGTGGGCGTGTGTTAAAGCGAAAAGACGGGTTATAAAGGAAGCATGTCGTTCGTTTTTCGAAGACGTTTTGCCATTTCCTCAAGCAGGGAGAGAACCACGGCGGGATTCTGGCGTAAAACGGCCTCCATATTGGCGTTAGAAATCGTCACCAGTTGCGTCCCCGGTTCCGTAACCGTCGCCGAAGCCGAGCGATTCACCTTCAGCAGCATCGCCATCTCCCCGAAATACTCACCCGCCTTCATCACCTGCAATTCCATCCCGCCATGCCGGAGCGTCACCGCGCCGGTAATTATATAGAACATGGAATCTCCCGGGTCGCCCTCGCGGAACACCACGGCGCCCTCCTCATATCCCTGCTTGAGCCGACCCAACCGCTCGGCATACTTCTGCCGCTTTCCGGGCGATGAGAAGAGTTCCCTTACCAGAATGGCCTCCCGCCAGTGGATGCCCACGCTGACTTCAATCCCGAACAGAAAGGCCACAAAGGAATAGTAAATCCAGATCAGAAGCAGGAATACGGCCTTCAACGACCCGAACGCATAGCCGTATTCGGGATTGAATTTCATGACGGTTGTGAAGACCGGCCCCATCAATCCGAGTAACACGGCGGTCATAAAGCTCCCCGTCAAAACCGCCGACAGACGCAACCTGACGGGGGCGAAGACATAATGAATGATCGACAGGAAGGCGACGGTTAAGACGACGGGCAACACGATATCGGTCAGCCGCAACACCAGGGGCATCTTTCCGGCGATAAAGGCCCCCACCACGGCGTAAGGGATTTCCGCAGCGACGAGCAATCCCATCATTACCACAATCAAGAATACACCGATCCCACCCAGGAGTTCCCCCTTCA
>CAYHEL010000024.1:0-14323 GCA_964355415.1 uncultured Verrucomicrobiota bacterium
ATGAAGTCCATCAAGGAACGCAGCGTGAGCAACGAGGAGCTGGGCTTGTTCTGGCGCGACACGGAGTTGAGTTGGTGGTGGTATCGCGCCCCGATCGAGACGCAGGCTTTGATGATCGAGGCGTTCGACGAAGTCATGGGCGACGCCCAAGCGGTCGAGGACTGCAAAGTCTGGTTGCTCAAACAAAAACAGACGCAGGACTGGAAGACGACCAAGGCGACGGCCGATGCGATCTACGGCCTGTTGCTGCGCGGCAAGAATATGCTCGCCAGCGACGCGCTGGTGGAGGTCAGCCTTGCCGGCCAGACGATCAAGCCCGAGAAGGTCGAGGCCGGGACCGGGTTCTACGAGAAGAAGTTTGTGCGCGGCGAGATCAAGCCCGACATGGGCAAGATCACGGTGAAGAAGACCGACGAAGGCGTCAGTTGGGGCAGCGTCCACTGGCAGTACCTCGAGGACATGACGAAGGTCACGCCCTATGAAGGCACGCCGTTGAAGTTGAAGAAGACGCTCTACCGGAAGGACACGACCAAGAAAGGCCAAGTGCTCAAGCCGGTCAAAGGCGCTTTGGCGGTCGGTGACGAGTTGGTCTGCCGGATCGAACTCCGCGTGGACCGCGACATGGAATACGTCCATTTGAAAGACCAGCGCGGCAGCGGCACGGAGCCGGTGAATGTGCTGAGCCGGACGAAGTTCCAGGACGGCCTCGCGTACTACGAGAGCACGCGCGACACCGCGAGCCACTTCTTCATCCACTACCTGCCCAAAGGCGTGTACGTGTTCGAGTACAGCGTCCGCGTCCAGTTGAAAGGCAAGTACCAGACCGGCATCGCCAGCATCCAGTGCATGTACGCCCCCGAGTTCAATTCGCATTCGGAGAGCTTCGACCTTGAAGTTAAGTAAGCCACAGATGAATACAGATTCGGTCATCCGTGACAATCTGTGTGTATCTGTGGCCAACCACAAGCAAAGGAGATCCGTCATGAAGAAACTACTGGTAATCGCGGGGATGATGTTGGCGGCGGGAATGACGGCGCAGGCGGACAAGATTGCGCTGCCAAAGGAGTCACCGGCAGACAACGTCGTGGCGCAGTCACCGAAGACTCAGGACACAAGGAAGGCAGCGGAGACCATCGCCAAGTATCTGGCCATTGGCACGACCGGTGGTTCACTGCCGACCAACTTCGTTGTAACGATTGAGACCCGGGGCTATCCCACCAAGGAATCCGGCAAGACCAATGAGGTGTTCGATGCCTGGCGCTTCACGCCCGACTCCGTCAGTCGGTTGGGAACCAACCAGCAGGCGGTTGCGACGAGCCGGTTTGGCCGCATCAAGGAGGTGTGCCAGGCCTTGGTGAAGGGCGATCTCATAGCACTGGCCGACGCGACGCGGGGAAAGGAAACCACGATGAGAATTACGTTGCTTGATACTCCCTGTGCGGGAGGTCACGAGTCCATCACGGTGACGGTCGATGGGCAAAGTCTCGGAGTGGACGGCGAGAATTGCTATATCAGTGGTTTTGCCGACAAGAAACATCAGGAGCGGTTCACACAATTGTACCAGACGCTGGGGAAGGTAGCGCGCGCGGCGATCGCTGCCGAGACGATCCGCTGGGGTACACCCGTGAATGGTCTGCAACTGGGAATTGCGCCGCCGGTCAGCAAGAACAGGGCTCCCGAGGCCATATTCGATGGCAATGCCTTGCGGGTTCGTGTCTTCTGTCGAAATGCGGGAGACGCCCCCGTGCGATTGCTCGCCTCCGTGCATACATGCCTCCTGGGCAAAGGCGGAAACAATGCGCTGCTTGCCTCGGAACTCACGCTCACACCAAAGGACGGAGGCCAGGCCATTTCAGTAACGTATCAGGGCTGGAATCACCTGAGTCTGTTGGACAAACGTCAGTCCAAGGACACACGACCACAAGAGACACTGAACGACAGTCTCGGCGGGAAGACAGACATTCAATTGAGCGAAGAAGACGCCAAGCGGATGACCACCGTCCTTGCGCCCGGCGAAACCGGACGCGTAACTGATATCTATTTCGAACCTTGGAAGAAAACTCGGGCTTGGTGGTGGCTCAAGCGCGACACGGACACTGTCACGGCCGGAACATATCGGGTAACGGCCACATTCAAGGTGGACCAGGAACTCTCCGCGTGGAAAGGCGAAGTCACCTCGCCGGCCTTGGAGGTTGAGATTGGTCAGCCGGCAGGCGGTCAGCCAACACAGAAATAGAGGAGGGCATTATGGCGATTTACCTGCAAAGTACGCGGGCAATGAAAACCGGCGTGGCAATGGCGCTCGTCGTGCTGCTGGCCGGCGCCTTGGCCCAGGCGGACGAACTGGCGCCACCCAAGGGGCCACCAAAGTCCAGTGCCGCCACGACGAAGACGGCGGAGAAGGTGGACCTAACCCGTGCCGCGCAGGTGCCGGTCGTGTTGCGGGTCGAGAACCTATACTCTCGTCCGTGACCCATTTCGATCTGTGCTTTTCTCTCCTTCCTCTATCTGGTAAATATGGGGTCATGAAATCGAATAAACACATCATTGTCGGCGTTCACATCACAAACCGGATTAAACATGCGGGAGCGGTTCAGAAAGTGTTCACCGAATACGGCGTCCACATCAAAACCCGCTTGGGACTGCACGACGTGACTGACAGCACCTCCTCTCACAACGGAATCATCCTGCTCGAACTGGTCGGGGATGAGAAGAAATGTTCCTCCATTCTCAACAAGTTGACGGCCATCAAGGGCGTGGACGCGAAAAAGATAGTGTTCAGCCACGACTGAGATAACGTATTCAGTCGCTGACTTCCCCATTTACAAGAACCATGTCCGAACCTGTCCAGTCTGCGAGCAGCAACCGTAATCCTTCAACCCGCGCCATCGTCTGGCTCGAGCGCATACTCGCCGTTGTCATCGGCATCACGGCCGGCATCGGCGGTTACACGTTTTTCTATGCCCAGGGGTTGTCCTATCTTTCCAGCGATCCCAAGGCCTGCGTCAACTGCCATATCATGCGCGAGCAGTATGACGGCTGGCAGAAAGCCAGTCATCACGGGGTGGCGACGTGCAACGACTGCCATGTCCCCCATGATTTTGTCGGCAAATGGATGACCAAGGCGCTGAATGGCTACCATCATTCGAAAGCCTTCACGCTTCTTGATTTTCATGAGCCGATCCAGATCAAACCCGGCAACGCCGCCATCCTCAATGCCAACTGCCGGTATTGCCACAAGGATTATGTCCGCGAGATCACCGCACACAGGGTTGTAGATGATGAGGAGTTGTATTGCGTCAGGTGCCACGACGGCGTCGGGCACGGCTCGCGTTAACAGGAGAAAGATACCATGAAGAAACTCGTCGGTTATGCGCTATTGGTTTTGCTGTCGGCCCTCGCGGCTGTCGGCGTCATGCTGCTCAAGGAATCCATTGCCACCCACAAGGCCGAAGGGCGGCAAGTCGCATTCCCCCTGGCGAACCTGACCGAACAGACCCTCAATCCTGCGGAATGGGGAAAGAACTTCCCCCGCCAGTATGACGGTTACCGGCGCACCTCCGAGCATACCGGAACCCGCTTTGGCGGAGGCGGCTCCGAGTCCTTCTCGACCGACAAGTTGACAGAGGATCCGAGACTCCTAACCCTCTTCAATGGTTACGCCTTCGCCCTTGATTATCGCGCCCGCAGGGGGCATGCCTACATGCTGGAAGACCAGCGGACAACGAAGCGGGTTACCCAGCGTCCGCAGACCGGCGCCTGTCTGCATTGCCATGCCGCCAACACCCTGGCCTACCGGAAATCCGGGCTTGAGAATGGAGCCCCCGGAACCCTCGAGGAGCCGCTGAGCAGTGCAAACGGAAAAACCCAACTCATGAAAGGGTTTGAGATCCTGAGCGCCATGCCCTACAGCAACGCCACGAAACGGGTTGAACATCCCGTCGCCTGCATCGACTGCCATGATCCGGAGTCCATGCAATTGCGCGTCACCCGGCCCGGCTTCCTCTCCGGCATCGCCCGCCTCGCCGAGTCGCATGAGCCGGTTCCCCACCTGCCCTCCGTTGAGAAATGGCGATCCGGCGACAAAAAAGAGGCCTATGATCCCAATCAACTGGCATCGCGCCAGGAAATGCGCTCATTTGTCTGCGGGCAATGTCATGCTGAATACTATTGCGGCCCGAAGGCCACCCTCTTCTTCCCGTGGAACAACGGCCTCAAGGTGGAAGCGATAGAATCCTATTACGACACCTATAAGTTCAATGACGGACATCGTTTCTTCGACTGGAAACACGCGGACACCGGCGCCGAAATCCTGAAGGCCCAGCATCCTGAGTTCGAACTCTGGAGCCAGGGAGTTCATGCGCGGAGCGGAGTGGCTTGCGCCGACTGTCACATGCCCTATACACGTGAAGGCGCCATCAAGATCAGCGATCACTGGATCCGCAGCCCCCTGCTGAACATCAATAATGCCTGCCAGGTCTGCCACCACTTTCCGGAGAGTGAACTCAAGACTCGTGTTGACATTATCCAGGATCGCAACCAGGGACTGTTGCTGCGTGCCGAGGATGCAACCGTCGCCCTGATCAAGGCGGTATCAACGGCGATCAAAGCCGGAGCCACTGAGGCTCAACTGGAATCGGCCCGCGAGTTCCAGCGCAAGGCCCAGTGGCGCACGGACTTCGTCAATGCGGAGAACTCCATGGGCTTCCATGCGCCGCAGGAAACCGCGCGTATCCTGGGCGAAGCCATCGACTATGCCCGGCAGGGAGAGCTTGAGGCAGAGAAACTCAGACCCGGAAAATGAAGGGAAAATAGCCATCGTCGAGAATGACGATGGATACCATGACCCCATTTCCTTTGACAGAATCCACTGAATGCCTGCCCCTTGGCGCTCCTGTCCCTTGGCGCTCCCCGTCCCTTCGGGGTTCCACCATCGGTTGGCTTTTCCGACTTGACCCTGTTGCCTGAAAATGCAATCTAAACCGGTTCAGATGGCAAGGAAACGCATAAAGGGTGGAGCGCGGTTGCGGGATGTGGCGGCGGCTGCCGGGGTGTCGAAGACTACCGCGTCGCTGATCCTGAATGGGAAGGCGGAGCGGTACGGGATCTGCCCGGCTACCCGTGCCAAGGTCGAGGCTGCAATCAGGCAGACCGGCTATGTTCCCAGCCAGGCGGCGCTGGATATGTCGGCGGGGCGCAATTCGCTGGTTGGGTTGGCGATCAGGGGCGACAAGGCGATGACCGACCGGCTGATCGCTTCGATGGAACCGGCGCTGGCCTTCGCTGGCTTCCGCCTTCTCGTGGTGGTCCTGCCCGCGGATGCCCAGTCCGCCGCAGCCCGACTTACCGGGTTGGATCGGTTCGGCGTGGCCGCCCTCGCGGTCTGCCCTGCAG
The DNA here is from genome assembly GCA_964355415.1 of uncultured Verrucomicrobiota bacterium. Taxonomy (GTDB): domain Bacteria; phylum Verrucomicrobiota; class Kiritimatiellia; order CAIKKV01; family CAITUY01; genus JAABPW01. The sequence continues at coordinate 5,395 of CAYHEL010000024.1, forward strand.
GCGATCTCGCCATCCCCAGATTGTCCTGTCCGGTCGTTATGCTCGGCAGACCCGGCGCCGGGCTCCCGGCGGTCTATGAGGATGAGGCGGAGGGCGGCCGCCAACTGGCGCTCCGGTTGCTCAACCAGGGACACCGCGCCTTGGTCGTTATCGGCGCCGCCTCGCCGGTGGTGAACGGGTTCCTGGAATCATGTGCCCAGTCCGGGGGACGTGTCCGGATGGTGTCCACGGTAACGGACTTCCTTGCCGCGCCACAGGATGCGACCGCCGTCTTCTGTGCCACCTCCGCCGCGTTGCTGGAATTCTATATCAGGTGCCCGGCGAAGGGGATCCGGCCGGGAACCGATATGGCGGTGGTCGGCGCCGATGACCTGGGTTTGGCGGACAGTCTAGTGCCGCGCCCGACGGTCCTCCATCAGGGGTTGGCACGGATAGGACAGATTGCCGCCCAGGTAATCCAGCAGGTGATCCAGGGGACAGTACCCGGCGAGATTCGGCTGACTCCCGTCATTACCCCAGGCGAGACGGAGTCCAAACCGGTAGCGGAAGTAACCCCCAGACCGCAGCCTTCAGCACCCGTAAATCCTCCCAATAACCAACAACCAATAACCGATAACAACGCCCCAATTTCGCCATCTAAACCGGTTCAGATAACAGTTCAGGCGCCGTCAGGCGTTCCGGAGGCACCCCGGCAGGCCCCAGTTACGCCCCGCGCCGAACCTGTCCGGAGCGTTGTGAGTCCGCTCCCCGTGATGCCTCCCGTGACGTCGGCGTCTGTGGTCGAGCCAGAGCCGTTGCCTCCCTCAACAACCGAGCAACCCGGCAACTCAACAACTAACCCGGCTCCGGTCGCCGTGGTGACTCCTCCACCCGTTGTCGATCCCCTTGTCGATAACCTGTCGCCTGAGCCTGTCGACCCGATTCTTGAGACTCCGGAAGATCCGTCCCCGGCGCCTGTGGCAGATCCAGACCCATCGCCAGCCGTAACAACCGAGCAACCCAGCAACCCAACAACTGCTCCGGCACCGACAGCGGTGCCGGAGCCGGTCGCCGCGCCGGTTGTTGATCCCGAGGTTGTGCCAGTGGCCGAGGTGTCGGTGAGTCCGGTGGTTGCGCCGGTAGTGGACGAGCCAGTCCCTGAGCCGGCGGTTGAACCAGAGTCGCTGCCGCCCTCAACAACCGAGCAACCCAGCAACTCAACAACTTACCCGGCGCCGGCAGCGGTGCCGGAGCCGGTCGCCGTGGTGACTCCGCCGCCGGTTGTTGAACCGCTTGTCGATAACCTGTCGTCTGAACCCGTCGACCCGATTCTGGCAACTCCGGAAGATCCGCCCCCGGCGCCTGTGGCAGATCCAGACCCATCGCCAGCCTTAACAACCGAGCAACTCAGCAACCCAACAACTAGTGCCGAAGGCACTTCTACTCCCGCTGCCGGGGCAGAATCCGAACCTTCTCCGACCGACGCCCCACAAGAGCCAGTCCCATCGGCGGAAAATCAAGAAAACACCAATGCTAACTAGCGTGAGAAACCTATCTATAAATTACCTGTCCCTGCGGTCGCCCGTCCCTGCGGTCGCCAGAAACCTATCTATAAACTACCTGTCCCCGCGGTCGCCAAGATCTCGACATCCAGTTTCCGCCCGGCATGGCGGAGGAAATGAAGAAAAGTCCGCCGTCAGGAACATGTAAAAGGTAGCTAAGAAATACATACTAAATGCTGTTCTTATGTTAATGGTATGGTAAATTATAGGCATGAAAGAGACTGATAAAAGGACGATGACGCTGAACCTGACGGTCCGTGAAATGGCCGTGCTGGAGGCGTTGGCGGCGAAGAAAGACTTGAACAAGACCGGGGTAATGAAGTTGGCGCTCCGAGTGTTGCAGGTGGTTGACTCGAAAGTCCAGTTGGGTCATAAGCTGATGGTGGAAGACGAGCGAACGAAGGAAAAGACCGAACTGGTCCTTTTGTAGAATCCGCATGACGACGAGCAGGATCACTCTGAAAGAAGGTGCGACCGGGAAGATGGTCGCGGCTGAATTCCATGATGAGGTGGACGATACTCACCTGGCTATGTGGGAGGCAACTTGGAAGCCAGCCATGAAGACTCACTCTTCAGGGAGGACCTTGGAAACCTCGCCCCGGGATCGTCATTGGGACTGGCGTCACAAGGTTGACATGCTGCGTCCCTATCTCGGGTACCATACCTTTGCCATTGTTTGCCGTGGGGAGTTGCAGGGATTGATGTTGGCAAGTGATGTTCAATCCGCCCGGTTGGAGTCGCAGTTTGGGAAGTCGCTGGTTTACGTCACGTATGTGGCAACCGCGCCTTGGAATCGTGTCGAAATGCATAAACCGCCACGGTACATCGGCGTGGGATCCGTATTTATTGCTGCGGCGATTCAATTAAGCCTGGAGTGCCATTTCCGGGGCAGGATCGGGTTGCATGCGTTGAAGCAGTCAGAGAATTTCTATCGGAAGTGTGGACTGAGCGAACTGGGGCCCGATTCTGCACATGACGGGCTCTTATATTTTGAGATGACCGTGGAACAGGCGAAGACGTTTCGACGAGAGAGGAGTCGGAAATGAAATTGAAACTATCAAAGTGTTGGTACGAACAAAGAATCAAGATTGAAGGTGATTCCGAGGTTGGCGCTGGGATTCCACCGGGGGCAGGAGGGCGAGTGCTCGCTCCCACGAGGCTTCGGTCTGCAACTGGGCGTGGCGCCAGCCACGGCGGGATAGTGACGCCGGTTAGATCGTCTGCGGTACGGTCTAGCCGTCAAGCGGTCGCGTGATGGAATTCCGGTGATGGTAAAAAAGATCCAATGAAGCCGAATGCCTAATTTCATCTCCGAGGATCAGATTGAGCGGGCACTCCTGCAGAAGCTCCAGCATCTGCATGGGTTCGATGTTCTCAATTGTCACACTGACGCGCCTGAGGATTTGGCCGATGATTCCGGGCGGGCAAACAAAAGCGACTCATTCTTCACCACACTGAACGATTATTCCGTTTGGCACTGTAATTACTGATCGCGCATCCTCTCCTCCCAGGCCGTCCTCATCTCCTCAGCATCTGCCCACTATCCACTGCATATCTGCGATGGGACCCCCGCTGCGTGTGCCGTTAATCGATTTAAACGCGGTGAGGGCGTGTCTGGCAGGAGATCCGAAGGACTACCGCTACATGCCCTTGTGACCTGCGTTACTCTACAGCCAAGGACCTATATTGGGTTCAGAAACCCCAGGTTTGCCTCCAAGTGATACAACTGGGATGGGGTTGGCTTGCATTGCTTTTCTCCTGCGCTTAAGTCATTATCACAACGGTTGCATTTTGATTGCTGAAGTGAATCAAAGTCGCAGGAACGTGCAATCTCTTTGTTTGTTATTAGGGAGATGTCAGATGTCTATCAGGAGAAACAACCCATGGCCAGAACACCGCGATTGAGCAAACGTCCCGAATGGAAGGCGCTGAAGAAACACGCCGACGTCATCAAGCCGATTCATTTGCGCGACTTATTCCGCGACGACCCCACCCGCGGCAGAAAGTTCGCGGTGGAAGCCTGCGGCCTCTATCTTGACTATTCCAAGAACCGAATCACCGACGAGTCCCTGAAACTCCTGCTGGATCTTGCCAGGGCCTGCCGCATCTCCGAGGCGGCCCGGGATATGTTTGCCGGAAAATTGATCAACGAGACCGAACACCGCGCGGTTCTGCATGTCGCGCTCCGTAACCGCGCCAATACACCCATCCTGGTTGGCAGGAAGGACGTGATGCCCGAGATCAACGCCGTGCTCGACAAGATGGCCGCGTTCTCCCGCAAGGTTCGCGCCGGTACGTGGCTGGGGTTCACCGGCAAACCCATCAAGAACATTGTCAATATCGGCATTGGTGGTTCAGACTTGGGCCCCGTCATGGCCTATGAGGCCCTGAAATCCTACTCCGACCGCCAGCTCACCTTCCGGTTCGTATCCAATGTGGATGCCACCCATTTTGCCGAGTGTACCCGCGACCTCGACCCTGCCGAAACACTCTTTATTGTCGCCTCAAAAACCTTCACGACGCAGGAAACCATGACGAATGCCACCACGGCACGGGATTGGTGCCTGAAGTCCCTGAACGATCCAGCCGCCGTGGCGCGTCATTTTGTGGCCGTCTCCACCGCCGCGCGGGAGGTCGCCAGTTTCGGCATCGATACCGCCAACATGTTCGGATTCTGGGATTGGGTGGGCGGACGATATTCCCTGTGCTCCGCCATCGGCCTGCCGGTGATGATCGCCATCGGGCCGGAGCATTTCATTGAGATGCTGGAAGGCTTCCATGCCATGGATCGGCATTTTATCGAAGCCCCCCTGGAACAGAATATGCCGGTGCTGCTCGCACTCCTTGGCCTCTGGTACACCAATTTCCTGGGCGCCGAGACCCAGGCAATCCTGCCCTACGACCAATATCTGCACCGGTTCGCCGCCTACTTCCAACAGGCCGACATGGAGAGTAACGGCAAGAGCATTGACAAACAGGGCAAACCGGTCCAGTGGCAGACCGGGCCGGTGCTCTGGGGTGAACCCGGTACCAACGGCCAGCACGCCTTTTATCAACTGATCCATCAGGGCACCAAACTCATCCCCTGCGACTTCATCGGTTTCGTGAAAAGCCAGAATCCGATCGGGGATCACCACGACAAGTTCATGGCCAATTACTTCGCCCAGACCGAGGCCCTGGCCTTCGGCAGGACCGAGGCCGAAGTCGTGGCCGAGGGAACCCCCGGGAAACTGGTGCCGTTCAAGGTGTTCGCGGGGAACCGTCCGAGCAACAGCCTCCTCGCTGAGCGGTTGACGCCCAGGTTACTGGGCTCCCTGATCGCCCTCTACGAACACAAAATCTTTGTCCAGGGAGTGATCTGGAACGTTTATTCCTTCGACCAATGGGGCGTCCAACTCGGCAAGGTTCTGGCGAACAAAATCCTGCCGGAATTGCAGGATAAAAATGCTCCTCTGGTTCATGACTCATCCACGAATGAACTGATCAGACGGTATCGGAATTGTTAAATGTTGATTGCAGGTTGGAGAATGAACGACATATTATTGATCGGAAACGACGGCCAGGTGGGCCATGACCTGGAACGATCACTTGCTCCTTTGGGTCGAGTGACGGCCATCTCGTATCCTGCCATTGACTTTGCCGAACCTGACTCCATTGTGCGGGCGGTTCGGGCCGCCAAACCCGACCTCATCGTCAACGCCGCTGCCTACACGGCCGTGGATAAGGCCGAATCTGACTCAACGGTGTGCTGGAAACTGAACGCCGCCGCACCGGCTATACTGGCCGGGGAGGCCAAGCGACTTGGGGCTGGACTGGTGCATTATTCAACTGATTTCGTTTTCGACGGGAAAAAGAGAACCCCCTACATCGAGGACGATGCCCCGAATCCTCTCGGTATCTACGGAAAAACCAAACTCGACGGGGATATCGCCATTCGTGACTCCGGCGTCCCTCACCTCATTTTCCGACTGGCCTGGGTCTATGGACGACGCGGTAAGAATTTTCTCCTCACGATGCAACGCCTGGCAAATGAAGGGAAACCGATCCGCGTGGTCGCCGACCAGATTGGCTGCCCGACCTGGTGCCGAACTATCGCCGAGGCCACGGCCACGGCGCTTGCAAGGACGCAAAATGAGCGGGGCGCTTTCGATCTGAAAGACGTATCGGGAACCTATCATTGCGTCTGTTCAGGCGAAACCTCGTGGCAGGGGTTTGCCCGAGCCATCGTTCCTTCCGATATTCCCGTCACTGCCATCACCACCGCAGATTACCCGACCCCGGCGCGACGTCCGCCCTACTCCGCCCTATCCTGCGCAAAACTCCAGAAAACCTTCGGCATCACAATGCCATCCTGGGAAAAGGCCCTCCAAGAATGCCTGGCTAACCCTTCTTAACATGAAAACTACCAAAACTGAACTTTATCCCCTCATCCTTGATCCTTCTTATAAGGACTACATCTGGGGCGGCAGCAGGATTCCGAACCTGTTCAACCGGAATCAACCGGCGGGCGTCTATGCGGAGTCATGGGAACTTTCCGACCGGCCCGAAGGGATGAGTCATGTCGGCAATGGCGCCCTCAAGGGAGAATCACTGGCCAACCTTGTCACGCGTTTCGGGACACAACTACTGGGCCGAAACGTCAAGACCTCCGCCTTCCCCCTTCTGGTTAAACTGATTGACGCCAAGGAGCGTCTCAGTATCCAGGTTCATCCGGATGATGAAAAGGCCGCCCAGGGAAACGGCGAAGCCAAGACCGAGGCCTGGCACATTCTCGATGCCCCCGCAGGCGCACACGTCTTCGCCGGGCTTAAAACGGGAGTCACCGAAGCCATATTTCTCGATGCCCGGAAGAACAACCAACTGGAATCAACTCTCCAGACCGTCCCCGTCACAACCGGTGACACCATCTTCATACCCGGTGGACGAATCCATGCCATCTGCGAGGGGCTTTTGATCCTGGAGGTTCAGCAAAACTCGAACACCACCTACCGGGTGTATGACTGGGGTCGTGTAGATAAAGCCGGAAAACCACGCGAACTTCATGTGGAGCAGGCGCTCAAGGTGATCCGCTGGTCTGACCCGGCGCCTGTTAAGACTTCATCCACTGTCACCCACGACAAACCGGGCGCAAAAGTGACCACCTTAGTGACGTCCCCGTATTTCTTAATGGAAAGAGTCGAGATCACGGCCCCCTTCTTTGTCCATCATGACGGCGCCAGTTTCCACGCCCTGTTCACCGGCCAGGACGGCATCCAGATCATGAGCGAGGCCGGTGTCACACCCGTCCCCAAAGGAAGAACCGCCCTCATTCCGGCAGTACTAGATCGCTATACCCTGAAACCCTCCGGGAAAGGCTCATCCCTGTTGCGGATCTCCATTCCGGCGCCTGCGTGATGTTGCTTTAATTGGAGCAAGGCCGATCTGGAGATTGTCCTTTGATCCATCCTCGACTGCCCAGTCGCGCGCAATGCGATAACCGGGCACCCAAAGCACCTGACGACCGCACTCCAGAAGGGGAATCCGGGCGCGTTCCGAACTCGGCACCTTCGCATCGACAAAGATATCCTGAAGTTTGCACGAACCGGTTAGGCCAAAAGGCGCGATCCTGTCCCCCGCCCTGCATAAGCGGATCTTCACGGCGCGATGCCTCCAGACCGCGCCGCTGAGCGTGGCGCGTGCCGGTATCACGCCGGGCCCGCCCCCCCGTTCCTTGACTATCCCCGGCGCCAGCCTCACCGTAACGCATAATCCCCACTCCGGAATCAAGGTCACCCCGGGTATTGTCAATCTGATCGACTTGACGGGGTTCACGATGTCCCGTCTCCTGGCATCCGGGGAACTCACCGACAACCGATCATAGTGACGCCGAACCTGCCAGCCTCCTGAGAGGTCAACAGTCTCGCTTCCTTTAACGTGATTCAATACGGCCTCAACCCGGGTGATGCCATCAAAATCCTGACAGGATTCGGGCACACCCTGCTTTGTCAGCCAAAGCCGGATCACCCGTCGCCGCGCCGCCAGGGAATAATGGGCCAGCGAGGATCCAACCAAAGCCCCCCTGATCCGGACGGACTCAAGAATCTCACCCGCCATCTCATCCAACCACTCGTCTTCCGATCCCAGCAACTCGGCCGTTCGCAACAGAATCTGTCGCACTTGCGGGTTATAGTCCCGTTCAAGTAACGGGAGCAGTTCATGCCGTACCCGATTTCGCAGAAACGCCGTGTCACGATTTGACGCATCGTCGCGCCAGGAAATCTTTTTCGCTCGCAGGAACGCCTCAATGTCGATCCGTGTCATGGAAAGAAGCGGTCTCACCAACCCGATCCCCGCAACCTGTGAAACCCTGTCCATTCCCGACAAACCGCCCCGGCCCGCGCCCCGAATCAACTTGAGCAGCACGGTCTCGGCCTGGTCGTCCGCCGTATGAGCGGTGGCAATGGCGTCCGCACCGACTTTTCTGGCCGTCCGAACCAGAAATGCGTAACGCGCCTCACGCGCCGCCATTTCGAGGGAGATACCGCGGCGTTTTGCCAGGGAGGGAACCCTCGCCTTTCCGATGACGCAGGGAATTCGGAGTTGTCGCGCCAGGGAAGCAACAAAAGCCGCATCCTCACCCGCCAGTTTTCCCCGGATACCATGATTCAGATGCGCCACGGTCAACCGCCATCGGCATTCCCGCGCCGCCTCATGCATGAGGTGAAGTAACGCGACGGAATCAGCCCCGCCCGATACGGCGATGAGAATGTGGTTGCCTGAAACCATCAGCCCGGCATCGCAATCCGCCTGATGCCGCCCATATACGGCACAATGGCCTCCGGCAGGGTCACAGAACCGTCGGCCTCCTGGCCGTTTTCCAGGATCGCAACCACAAGCCGAGCCAGCGCCACACCGGAGCCGTTCAGAGTGTGTACGAAATCCAATTTACCGTCCTCACGACGATACCGGATATTGGCACGCCGCGCCTGGAACGCCTCGAAATTACTGCAGGAAGAGACTTCCAGCCAGCCGTTCTGGCCCGGCGCCCAGAGTTCGATATCATAACACTTGGCGGCGGCAAAACTGATGTCCCCGGTGCACAAAGACAAAACCCGGTAATGCAAACCCAATCGCTTCAGAACCGTCTCGGCATTGGCCACCAGAGTCTCGAGTTCGGCATAGGAGGTGGAGGGTTCGACAAACTTCACCATCTCGACCTTGTCAAACTGATGCACCCGAATGAGTCCCCGGGTCTCCTTTCCGGCAGCGCCCGCCTCGCGGCGGAAACAGGGCGTATACGCCGTGAGATAAACCGGGAGAGGTTTGTCGATAACGTCGTCCCGGTAATAGTTCGTGACCGGCACCTCGGCCGTGGGGATCAGCCACAGGTCATCGGTGGCGTGATACAT